>JAAYVF010000094.1 GCA_012517325.1 Myxococcales bacterium
AAAGCCCGATGCAAAACGGAAAATCGAAAGGGAACAACCAACTGGACGTGGGTCTATCAGGCCTCGGCTCCGAACTCTACGTAACCAAGGGGACATTTTTGCTGCACAGTTGAGGGGACATATTGCCTAAGTATAAACAGATCGGCTTTTTCCGGTCGCGGCGGCGCTTGCCATCCGCGCCGAACCCCTCGATAGTAGCCGGGAGGTCTTTCGCCACTAAAGCCAATGAACGAAAACGCAACCGAAAATGCTGATTCCATGAGCGCCGACCTGCATTCTTCGGATCGCCTGCCGTCGTCGGCCGCGAAACTCGTGCCGGCCGTGGCGGTCGCCTTGTTGGTCGCGCTGGCCGGGGCGCTGCGCTGGATCGTGCTGCGGCGGACCATCAACTGGTACAACGAAGAACCGTTTTTCTATCTCTACGACACGGTGCAGTTTCTCCGCCAGCCGTTTCACTTCCCGCTCGTCGCCAACCATCCCGGCGGCTACCAGTATCTGCTGGCCTTGTTGATCCGGCTCGGCGGAATTCACGACGTGGTGGCGCTGGGGCGCTACTTGAGCTTCGTGCTGGGCACGGCGACCGTGATCCCTCTTTTTCTGCTGGTGCGCCGGGCGCTCGGCGACTGGACGGGCTGGTTGGCCGGCGCGGCGCTGGCGATTTACAGCACGCACATCCTGCTGAGCGTCAACTCACTCAATTTCGCGCCGTTCTTTTTCTTTTTACTGACGGGTTGCTGGCTGTTCGGCGAGAGCCTGACGCTCGTCGGTTCCGCCCGGCGATCCTGGGCCGCCCTCATCGGCGCCGCGCTCTGTTTCGTCGCGGCCGGCACCCTGCGCTTCGAATCCTGGCTGTTCATCGTGCCGCTGGTCGTTTGGCTGGGCTGGAAAAAACAGTGGCGCCGGGCAGCAGTGTTCGGCGCGCTCACCGCCGCTTTCCCGCTGCTTTACCTGGCGTTCGCCCGGGCGAAGTACGGCGACTTTTTCCCCTTCCTCGAAGTGTCGGGCGGCATTGATCGGGCGTTTTCCGGTTGGCTGGACTGGCGCGCCGCCGGCGTCTGGGGCCGGGAATTGTCTCGCGAGGTCGGGCTCGTGCCCCTGGCCGCCGGAGTCGTCGGCATTGTTCTCGGTCTGCAACGACGGCACCAGAAAGAGCTGTTGCTTTACCTCGGGTTGGTGGCCGCCTTTTATCTGTTTCGCACGATGCGCCACCGGTTCATCTTCGCCGGCGTTTTTCCGCGCTACGACGTCCTGCCGCTGCTCTTTTTTCTTCCCTATGCCTTCAGCGCGGCGATCGACCTGACGCGCCGGATCAAAACCGCCCGGTCGTGGGCCGCCGCGGCGCTGGCCTTGCCGATTCTGCTGGCTTTCGGTTGGCAATCCGCCGCCAATTTTTTCCACGTGGTCGACGAGGAAGGATTGGCCGCCGCGCCGCCGGCCACCCGAAGCCTGATCGATTGGATGAAGCGGGAGTTGCGGCCCGACGAACCAATCTGCCTGGATTTCTGGCTGCACCCGACGGTTCTCTATTCGCTGATCGAAGCCAAGGGCCTCGCGGCGCCGCCTTATGCCTATCCGTTCCACCCCTGTTTGGAGCATGGCCGCGACTGCCGGGCCGAGGGAGTAGACTGGCCGCAAATCGGCCGCGATTTTTTGGCCAGCGAGAACTGCCGCGTGGTGATCAGCCGGTCCAACGAGCCATTGTATCCCCTGCTCGCCGCCCCCGATTCGCCGTTCGTTCCCGTCGCCGAGGTCGATCCTTATCGGATCTACCGCCGCGCCGCCGCGCCCTGAGATCGATTACGGTTCCACGACCGGCAGCACGATCCGCGACGGCTGCGCGGCGTTGCGTTGCACGGTGAATTTCGTCGGCGGACTGGACAACTCCCGGAAGTGATCGGCGTCGGCGCCGGCGATCGCCACCCGGATCGCATGCCCCTGCCGGAACAGATAAGAGACCGGCTGCAGATCGAACACCAGCTCGGCCGTTTCGCCGGGTTGCAGCGGCCGGCCGTCGCGCCGCAGGAAGGTGCGATAAGGCGCGGGCGAGCGGTACGGCGGCGGCGCGTCGCTCAATTGCCGGTGCAAAGCGCGCAGCATCCCCTCGGTCACGTAGCTGACCTCGCCCGTTTCGTTCACGTCTTCCAGGTAGACGAACACCTGGGCGTCGGGCGCGTCGGCGGCCAGGAACAGCCGCGCCAGCGGGTGGCCGGTCACTTCCAGGTCGCCCGGCAGCGGCGCGGATTGGTAGTAAAGCAGCCGGCGGTCGCGGTGTTTGCGGTCCGGATAGGCGACGCGGGTTTCCACGGCCAGCGCGTTGTATCGCGACAGGCTTCCCGTTCCCGCGCGCGGATCGACGTGGTAATCGTCGCGGCCGGCTTCGTCTTTCGTCGCGGCGAAGGACAGCCGGTGATCCGCGGCCAGGTACAGCGGCGTTTCCCGGGCCGGCGGCGGCCAATGATCGGCCGAGCGCCAGCGGTCGGCGACCATCGTGTAGTAGTGGACCGGCGGTTCCACCTCGATCCCCGTTTGTTTGCCCTTCAGATGAAAATCGAAAAAGCGCCGCACTTCGCCGATCAGGTCGAACCGGCTGCGCACCGTCTTGTCGAACGGCCGGATCTGATCGGCGCCGCCGTGATCCCAGGGGCCGAGCAACAGGCGGCTGCCGGGGTTTTCGACCGTCAGAAAGCGCTTGACCGCCGCGTGGGGGTAAGCGCCGTCGAACCAGCCGCTGATATTGTAAACCGGAATGCCGGCCGCCCGCAGGCGGTCGCTGTAGGTATGCGGACTGAACCGGTCGGTGCAAATGCCGCCGGGGCTGACGTCGTCGCGGTAGTTCAGCGTCAGCGTTTCTTGATGAATCTGCACGTTGCCGCGATGCCCGGCGACCGCGCGGGCGCGCTCTTCGCCGTAGCGATCGCCGTCGACCGGCGCGACGCCGCTGGTCAGCAGGCGGGCGAACCAGAAGGCTTCCTGCGGCCGGTTCCGGTCCATGATGCGGTTGCCGCGCTCCCATTCGCGGGTGAACCAGGAAAGCTGGATGCCGCCCGGAAACGCGATGTCGGTATAAACGTCGAAGAGCGCGAACATCGGGGCGATGGCCTTGACCGCCGGATGCCGGTTGAACGACAGGAACTCGGCGGTGGTGCCTTCGTAGGAGCCGCCGGCGGCGCCGACCTGGCCGTCGGACCAGGGTTGGGCGACGATCCAATCGACGACCTGCGCGCCGTCGCGCACCTCGCCGTCGTTCCACGGATAGGGGATCTGACCGAACGAAGCGCCCGAGCCGCGCACGTCGACCCGCACCAGCGCATAGCCCGCCTCGACGATGCGTCGGATTTCATCCAGCGGCCCGAAGAACAGGCTGGCCGGCCAGTGAATATCCAGGCGCCGCCAATAGCGCGTCTGGTCGAGAATCGTCGGCAGCTTGTCGGCCGGTCGCAGCCCGGCGGGAAGATAGACATCGACGGCGATCTTCACGCCGTCGCGCATCGTCAGGTATTGCGAGGTGAGCGTCAGGCCGTGATAAGGGCCGCTTTCCGGCGGCGTATTTTCGTCGGCCCGCCACCAGGCGGTGTCGAGCCGCGCCTCCGGCCGGGCGGCCCACGTCGCGCCGCCGCCGAAGCCGAACACAACCATTGCCGCCAAAAGGAACCAACCGCCGGTCGTCAGTCGTCGCCGCATGTTTTTCTTCGCTCCGGAACAGGATGTTTCGGGGATGCTAGCCGGTCGTCCGCAACCCGCTGGCGATCGCGTTGACCGACAACAACACGCGCGGCAGCAGCGCCTCGGCGCCGGTCTGATCGCCGGCCGCCGACCGCTCCCGCCACTGCCGCAACAGCATGATCTGCATTTGGTGCAGCATCGTCAGGGCGCGTTCGCGCCGCACCAGGGTGCCCAGCAGTCGTGGCCGCCGCACCGCGAAATCGCCGCCGAACAGGCGCCCCAGCACTTCGCGCGTCCGCCGGTATTCGTCGCCGATCAGCGTTAGGTAAGTCGCCCGCACCGCGTCGTCGGCCACCAATTCGGCGTATCGCTCGACGATCCGCAGATCGGCGGACATCAGGCTCGTTTCGGTGTTGGTGAACACGTACTGTAAAAACGGCCAGTTCTCGAAACCCGCCGCCAGATCGGCGAACCGCGCGGGCACCTCGGCCAATAATTCCGTCAGGGCGGTGCCGACGCCGTACCAGCCGGGCAGGTAATGGCGCGACTGGTTCCAGGCGAACACCCAGGGAATCGCGCGCAAATCCTCCAGTGTGCGCCGCCCGGTGCGGCGCGCGGGGCGCGAACCGATCCGCGCCTGTTCGATGGCGTCGATCGGCGTCGCCTGGCTGAAATAGGCCATGAAGTCGGGCCGGTCCAGCAGATCCTCGTAGACTTTCTGGCTGCGGGTCGCCAGCAGATGCATGATCGGCGCGAGTTTGACGTTGCGCGATACCGGCCGCTGGTGCCGCAGCTTCATCGCGGCGACGCCGGCGACGAGCAGTTCCAGGTTGTAGGAAGCGGTGCCGAGGTTCGCGTATTTCTGACTGATGGTTTCGCCCTGCTCGGTGGCCCGGAACGCCCCGGAAAGCGAACCGTGCGGTAGCGACTGCAAAAAGCGGTGCGTCGGCCCCGCGCCGCGGCTGATCGTTCCGCCGCGGCCGTGAAAGAAGCGCAGTTCGAACCCGGCTTCCGCCGCCATTTGCGCCAGGGTCCGTTGCGCCTGGTGCAGCGCCCATTGCCCCGACAACACGCCGGCCGCCTTGGCGCTGTCGCTGTAACCCAGCATGACCTGTTGGCGGCGCCGGCCGCCGGACTCCGTGACGCTACGCCCGGTGATCGGGTGGGCGAGAAATTCCCGCAGAATCGCCGGCGCCTGCTCCAGGTCCGCGACCGTTTCGAACAGCGGCACGACGGGCAAACGGCAGACGAGGCCCGCCGGTGTCGGCCGCGCCAACCCGGCTTCGCGCGCCAGCAGGTAGACGCCCAGCAGATCGGACACCGAGCGGGTCATGCTGACGATCAGCGCGCCGATGCCATCGTAGCCGTATTCCTCGCCGTGCGAGGCCAGCAGGCGATAGGTCGCCAGAATTTCCCTCGCTTCCGGTCCCAATTCCGCCGAGCCGTGCGCCAGCGGCCGCGGCGATTTCAGTTCCTGCTCCAGCAACTCCCGCCGCTTTTCCTCCGGCCAGTCGGCATAATCGGCGCCATCCAGGCCGGCCGCGACCAGAAGCTGGGCGATCGCCCGGTCGTGGTAGGCGCTGTTCTGGCGGACGTCGAGCACCGCGAGGTGGAAGCCGAACACTTCGACGGCGCGCCATACCGGCAGCACTTCCTCTTCCGCCAACCGCGCCGCGCCGACCGCGACCAGCGATTCGTACAGCAGCCGCAAATGTTCGAGCAGGGCCCGGGGATGGCGGTAATGATAGGGCGCCTCGATCCGGCAATCGTCGAGATTCGGCAGTTTGGCGCGCACCAGGTTGAGAAACTGTCGCCAGGGCTCGAACGGATTGCGCGTCACCGCCTGCGCGCCGATTTCGCCGAGTTGCCCCGTTAATTCGTCGATCGCCGCAGCGAGTTCCGCCGGCGGCGCCTGCCGGGCGGACGACAGGCTGAGGCGCTGCGCCACCGCCTGCAAATGGCGATCGTGGAGGCCCAGCGCCGCCCGGCGCAACGCCAGCAGCGTTTCATTCGTCACCGCCGCGGTGACCAGTCCGTGCCCGTCGCGATCGCCGCCGACCCACGTGCCGAACGACACCAACGGCATCCGCCCCGCGCCCGCCAGCCGGCGCGGATCGAAGCCGGCTTCCTTCCAGGCCTGCCGCAGTCGCCAATCGAGCCGCGGCACGACTTCGGGGAAAACGTCGTGCAGAAAATAGAGTATCGCGCGCCGCTCGTGGGCGAGGTCCGGCTTTTGCAGCATGATTTCGCCGGTGCGCCAGATGCGTTCCAACGCGAGGATGATCTGGCCGCGGATCTGCTCCTGTTCCGCCGGCGTCCAGATGTTGTTTTCGCGTTTGAGCAGCAACAGGTAGAGCTGGCGGTGTTGTTCGAGCAGCGAGGACCGCTTGGCCTCGGTCGGATGCGCGGTCAGCACCGGTTCGACCCAAATCCGGGGCAACAGGTCGGCGATCTCTTCCTCGGAACAGCCGTCCAGCCGCATTTGATTTAGCCGGTCGCCCCATAGGCCCGGCTCGGCGGCCAGCCCCCGTTCGTGCTCGACCCGCCGCCGCGTCTGGGCGGCCGAGTTTTCCTCGACCATGTTGAGCAGTTGAAAGCTGAGCGACAGCGCCTGCAGGCCCGCTTCCGAGCACAACATTTCCATCGGCGCCTGATTTTCAGGCGCGGAAGCCCATGGCAACGAGCGCGCCAGGTCTTTTTCGCCCAGCTCGGCCAGCATTTCCTGGAAGCACTTCATCAGGTAGGCCAGGTCGAGGTCGAGCTTGGCGAAAGTGAAATTCAGTGTCTGGTCGGTGCTCACGGCTCGAATTCTCCCCCGTGACTCGCCGTCAGGGTTCCGTCAACCAATCAGGCTTTGATCGCACCTGTCATACTGTATGGCACGGGTGCTCGGCGTCAAGATTTTTATCTTCGCGGTTCGCGCACTGAAGAATGACCAGATATCTTTTTAGTCCGGCGGGCATCCAAGGTAAAACGCGAACCCGTATTCGGCAGACACCGCCGCGGCCTTTGACAATCAGCCCTTGGCCGCCTCTTCCGCCAGTGCCTCGGTCAGAGATTGCAGCGGATTGAGTCCGGCGAGGGTTTCCGCCTCGCCGAAATAGGATTTTTGATTGCCGTAGACCTCGCGGTAGATGATCTTCGCGACGCCGGCGCCGAGCAGAAGTTTCAGGCACGACAGGCAGGGCTTGAAGGTGCAGTAGCAGGTCGAGCCCTCCAGCCGGATGCCGAAGCGGGCGGCTTGCAGCACGGCGTTGGCCTCGGCGTGAATCGTGCGCACGCAGTGGCCGTCCTTGAGCAGATGGCCGACCTCGTCGCAGTGCGGCGTGCCGGGCAGCGAGCCGTTGTAGCCGGTGGTCAGAATGCGATTGTCCTTGACGATCACCGCGCCGACCTTGAGCCGGTCGCAGGTGGCGCGGGTCGAGACGTCCTGGGCGATCTGCATGAAGTACTCGTGCCAACTGGCGCGCGACATCGTGGTTCTCCTTTCGCGACGGGACGACCGCTCAGGAACAGCCGGTGGTTTCGCCGCAGGTGACGCATTTCAGGCAGGTGCCGTTGCGCACCATGGTCATCTGGCCGCAGCTCGGGCAGATGTCACCGGTGTAGCCCTTGGCCTTCGCCTTGCTGATCCGCTGGTTGTCGCCCTGGTCTTTCGCATCGCCGTTGCCGGGCGCGGCCGTCGCGCCGGCGGCGGCTTTTTCGCGCACCTGGGTGGCCACCTGGTCGGCGACTTTTTCCGGCCGCGGATCGCTCGGATCGTCCTGCGGCAGATCGCCGTTGACGTGCGCCAACTCGTGACGACCCAGGTAGTAAATCGCCAGGTCGCGGAAAATGAAATCGATGACCGACGTGCTCATTTTGATCTGCGGGTGGCCCTCGACGATGCCGTTGGGCTCGAAGCGCGTGAAGATGAAGGCGTCGACGTATTCGTCGAGCGGCACGCCGTACTGCAAGCCCAGGCTGATGGCGATGGCGAAGCAGTTCATCAAACTGCGGAAAGCGGCGCCTTCCTTGTGCATGTCGAGGAACAACTCGCCCAATTTGCCGTCGTCGTATTCGCCGGTGTGCAGGTAGACCGTGTGCCCGCCGACGTGGGCCTTTTGCCGGTAGCCGTTGCACCGCGCCGGCAGCCGCAACCGCTGGCCCAGCACGTGCTTGGCGGCGATTTCGGCGACGATCCGGGTCGCGTCCGCCTCGTCGCCTTCGCGTTCCTCGCGGTAGGCGGTCATCACCTGCGAGAGTTTGCTGCCGTCGCGGTAGACCGCCACCGCCTTGAGCATCGAACGCCAAGCGTCGAGGTAGGCGTCGGATATGTTCGCCACCGTGGCCTCGGTCGGCAGGTTGATCGTTTTGCTGATCGCGCCCGAGATGAACGGCTGGGCGGCGGCCATCATCTTGATGTGACCGCTGACGGCGATGAAGCGTTTGCCGAGGCGACCGCAGCGATTGGCGCAATCGAAAACCGGCAGGTGCGCGGGCTTCAGATGCGGCGCGCCTTCCAGGGTCATCGTCCCGCAGACGTACTGCTCCGCCTCGCGGATTTGTGCCTCGGTAAAGCCGAGCGCCGGCAGGACGCGGAAGCCCGGCGCCTGCACCGCCGCTTCCGCCAGGCCCAGTTTTTTCGTCAGGAATTCCTTGCCCAGCGCGAACGGGCTGAACAGGTCTTCCAGCGCGAAGGCGCTCGGCAGGCGTTTCTCGAGGCGATCGAGCAGATCGGCGGGGAACCCTTTCGCCAGCAGCGCCTCGCGGTTGACGTGCGGGGCGTCGATCAACGTCTGGTGGCCGACGGCGTAGGCGATGATCGCCTCGCTCTGCTTTTTCGGATAACCCAGGCGGGCCAACGCGAGCGGAATGGCCTGGTTGGCGATCTTGAAGTAGCCGCCGCCCGCCAGTTTCTTGAACTTCACCAGCGCGTAATCCGGCTCGACGCCGGTCGTGTCGCAATCCATGACCAGGCCGATGGTGCCGGTCGGCGCCAGCACCGTGGCCTGCGCGTTGCGGTAGCCGTGCTTTTCGCCCAGCTTCAGCGCGCGGTCCCAGCTTTCCCGCGCCGCTTTCGCCAGGGCGGCCGGACATTTCGCCGGGTCGAGGCCCTTGGGTTTAACCGAAAGTTTTTCGTATTTCGCCGCCGGCGCGTGGTGGGCCGCCAGACGGTGATTGCGGATGACGCGCAGCATGCTGTCGCGGTTGGCCGCGAACCGCGGAAACGGGCCGAGTTGGGCGGCCATTTCGGCGCTGGTCGCGTAGGCCTCGGCCGTCATGATCGCGGTCACGGCGGCGGCGATCTGCCGCCCTTCCTCGCTGTCGTAGGCCAGGCCCATGCACATCAGCATCGCGCCGAGGTTGGCGTAGCCGAGGCCGAGCGTGCGGTACTGGTAGCTGCGCCGAGCCATTTCCTCGCTGGGGAACGAGGCCATGAGGACCGAGATTTCCAGGGTGATCGTCCACAGCCGGCAGGCGTGGCGGAAGGCTTCGAGGTCGAACTCGCCGTCCGCTTTCAGGAATTTGATGAGGTTGAGCGAGGCCAGGTTGCAGGCCGTGTCGTCGAGGAACATGTACTCCGAGCACGGGTTGCTGGCGTTGATCCGGCCGTCCGCCGCGCAGGTGTGCCATTCGTTGATCGTGGTGTCGAACTGGATGCCGGGGTCGGCGCTGGCCCAGGCGGCCATGGAGACCTTATCCCACAATTCGGCCGCCGGGATCTTCTTGATGACCCGGCCGTCCAGGCGCGCCCGCAATTCCCAGTCGGCCTTTTTTTCGAGGGCCTGCAGGAACGCGTTGGAGATGCGGACGGTGTTGTTGGAATTCTGCCCGGAGACGGTCTGGTAGGCCTCGTTGTTCCAGTCGGTGTCGTATTCCTCGAACTCGATGGCCGTGATGCCCTGCCGGCCGAAACCCAGGATGCGCTGGATGTAGCTTTCAGGGATCATCGCCTGCCGCGCCTCGCGGATGGCGCGCCACAATTCGGGATTCTGCTCGGGATCGGTCGACGGCTGGCCGCCGGGAACGTGGCAAGCCTTGAGTACGGCGTTCAGGCGCGCTTTGATCAGCCGCGAGCCGGTGACCAGCGCCGCCACCTTCTCCTCCTCGCGCACCTTCCACATCACGAAGTCCTCGATCTCCGGGTGGTCGATGTCGAGGATCACCATCTTCGCCGCGCGCCGCGTCGTCCCGCCGGATTTGATCGCGCCGGCCGCGCGGTCGCCGATCTTCAAAAACGACATCAGGCCGCTGCTGCGCCCGCCGCCACTGAGAATTTCGCCGGCACCGCGAATCCGCGAGAAATTGCTGCCGGTGCCCGAGCCGTATTTGAAGACGCGCGCCTCCCGCATCCACAAATCCATGATGCCGCCCTGGTTCACCAGGTCGTCCTCGACCGACTGGATGAAGCAGGCGTGGGCCTGCGGCCGTTCGTAAGCGCTGCCGGCCGGGACGACCCGCTCGCTTTTTTCGTCGAAATAGCAGTGCCCCTGCGGTTTTCCCGTGATGCCATACGAGTGATACAGCCCCGTGTTGAACCACTGCGGACTGTTGGGTGCGCCGATCTGCATCGCCAGCATGTGCGCCATTTCGTCCTCGTAGGCGGCGGCGTCCTCGTCCCGATCGAAATAGCCGTGCCGGCGGCCCCAATCGGTCCAAGTCTTGGCCAGGCGGTCGAAGATCTGCCGCGCGTCTTTTTCGGCGCCCAGCACCGGCTTGCCGCTCTTGTCTTTCAGCGGCTTGCCGTTTTTATCGAGTTGCGGCACGCCGGTCTTGCGGAAATAGCGTTGCGCCAGGATGTCGCTGGCGATTCCCGACCAGGTGGTGGGGACGACGGCTTCCATCGTCTGGCCGATCTGGCTGCCGTCGGGATTGGTGAGAACGCTGAAGCGTTTTTCGAACTGAATTCCTTTATAGGGGCCCTGGTTCTTCCGGGTGAAACGGCGCGCGATCTTCATCTCCAAATCCTCTTCAGGGCGCAAAAGGCCCAAGAACTCTGAAAGAAACCGAAAACCGGGTTAGAAGCTAGATAGTGTAGTCCCTTTTGCGAAAGAATCAATATGTTGTATGGGTACGAAATAAAAAAGTCGGTTTGCCGATCATAACTTTTTACACGAACCATCCTTAGTCGAGATTACTTTGATTTGAATTCAGCCGACTAAAATCTTGTTGTAACGGATGTTTACTCGGTGTCGTTCAGCCGGAGCTTGGCGCGAAATTCCGCTTCCGCCATCCCCGACAACCCGGTTTCGCGACCGGCCAGCAGATTTTTCACCGCCTTGATCTCGTCGGAGGACAATCGGCATCCCTTGAGGATATGCCGCTCGAAAGACTCGTAGGCCCACGGCGTCACGGTTTTCACGATGCGCGCCATCACCTTGGCGTATTCGCGGATTTCCAGTTGCGCGTGCTGGTCGAGGCGCAGCCGTAAAAAGCGGAAGAGGTTGTGCAGGTCGATCTGCCAGTAGAACTCGGTGTACAGCGAAAGCGGCAGATTGATGCGGGCCAGTTCGCGGGAAATGTCGTGCGACAGCATTTCCTGGTAGTTGGCGTAAACCGTCTTGTTGTGCGCGGTCATCTGTTCGCGAATCGCCTCACGCACCTCGGGCGACGCCGGCCGGGTTTCGTCGCGTCCCTGCCGGTTTTCCTGGTTCTGCAAATGGATGTTCGCGTCGGCCGGGATGTAGAACTCCTCGGACATCACGCTGTAACGGCCGCTGATTTCGTTCATCCGCGCCGTGCGGTGGCGCACCCACTGGCGGGCGACGAAGATGGGCATCTTGAGGTGAAAGGTGAAGACCACCTGTTCGAACGGCGAGGTGTGGTCGTGGCGCAGCAGGTAGTCGATCAGCGCCTTGTCCATGCGCACGGTTTTCGTACCGGCGCCGTACGAAACGCGCGCGGCCTGCACGATGCGCTCGTCGTTGCCCAGGTAATCGACCAGGCGGATAAAACCGTGGTCCAGTACGTCGAACTGTTGATCGAGGATCGCGTCCGCCTCGGTTTTATGGTTGTGGGCCATGTCGGTCTCCCTTGAAATAGAGGTGCGGCTGAGTGGCTTTTCTTATCTCCCGTCCGGCGCGAATCTGTCAAGCGGCGTCGCGATTCCAATAAAAAAAATACGGGCCGCCGGCAACCGGCGACCCGTATTCGACCGTCCCGAGCGGCCTAGGATCTGGGTTTCCAGCCTTTTTCCAGAACCTTGCGCAAGGCTGCCGAGCGGTCCGCGTAGTTCGTATGCAACAGGTGATGCGCCCGGTGGGAATTCGGATGCTCGAGATAATCCGCGTAGAGCTTTTTAACCATGGGGTTGTCCTGGGATTTACGTCGCGGCATGCCGGCGTCGCGCTGGTACGCGGCCGCCAAACGCCGATCCAGATAATCCAGGGTGGCGGCCCACGCGCTACGGATGCCGATCACGCCCGTCGCGGCCACGGTGACGGCCGCGCCGCAAGCCTTGAGAAATTGACGCCTGGTGATTTGCGAAAGGCTCATCGACGACCTCCTTACACCGAACGGCGGCGAAGCGAGAGTTTACGGTTCCAATGGGCGAACAGCCGGCCGAACAACGATTGGCCGGACATTCGCACTCCCGGCGGAATCGGCTGTCCCGCGCCGTTGACGCAACCGCCCGGACAATTCATGACCTCGATGAAGTGGTAGGGTGATTTGCCGGCGCGCACTTCCTCGCAAAGCATCCGCGCGTTTTCCAAACCGTGGACGATGCCGACCTTGACCGTCGGACCGTTCGGAATGGGAATGGCCGCGGAACGAACCGCCTGTCGGCCACGGACCGCGGTCAATTCGACGTTTTGCAGTTCCTGCCCGGAAACAGCTTCGAAGGCGAAACGCAACGCCGCTTCCATGACGCCGCCGGTCGCGCAGAAGATCGTGGCGGCGCCCGTCGCGTCGCCGAGAGCGGGGTCGGCGGCTTCCTCGGGCAACTTCGCGAAGTCGATCCCCGCGGATTTGATCAGGTAGGCCAGTTCGCGCGTGTGAAGGGTCGCGTCGATATCGCGGAATCCACTGGCGGCCATTTCCGGCCGCAATCCCTCATATTTCTTGGCGATGCAGGGCATGATGGAAACCGTATAGATTTTTTCCGCGGTCTGTTTCGTGACGTCCGCGCCATAGGTTTTCGCCAGCGCCCCGAGCATGCCGATCGGCGACTTGCAGGTCGAGAGGTGCGGCCGCAAATCGGGATAATAGGTTTCGACGAATTTGATCCAGGCTGGGCAACAACTGGTAAATTGCGGCAGCGGTTTGTCGCTCTGCTTGGTCAATCGCGCGATGAGTTCCGTGCCTTCCTCGAGAATCGTGACGTCGGCGGTCATCTCGTTGTCCCAGACATAGTCGAAGCCCAACCGGCGCAAAGCGGCGAACATCTTGCTGTTGACCGATTGGCCGGGGTCCAGGCCGAACGCTTCGCCGAGCGCGTAACGCACGGCCGGCGCCGGCATGGCGACAACGACCTTGTCGGGGTCGGCCAACGCTTTCCTCACCGCCGCGAGAAACGAAACATTTTCGTAAATGGCGCCATACGGACAGTGATAGAGGCACTGTCCGCAATGGACGCAGGCGGCCGGATCGACGACCGCGCGCGGACCGTCCTTGCCGTCGCCCGGTTGAATCGCTCCGGTGCCGCAAACCGATTGGCACTCGCCGCACTTTTGACATTTCGCCGGATCGACCTGCACGAAAAACAGGTCGTCGACGGCCGCCGGCGGCGGCGCCTTTTCACCCATCCAGACTTGTTCGACTTCAATCATGAATTCCTCCTCCCAATAGCGGCGCACCGAGTAAAACCCGCAGGGCGTTCGGCCGATCGGCCAACGGATGGTCTCCGACGCCGAAACCTTGCGAGACGATTTTCATGTCTGGCGGCGGGCCGAAGCGTTCCGCCACGGTTGCCAGGAGAGCGGCGCCGGTGGGCGTCGTCAATTCGCCCTCGCCGCCGGTGCCGACGGGAAGCCCCCGCAGCAACTCGACGGTCGCCGGCGCGGGAACCGGCAACCAGCCGTGCGCCGTTTCCACCAGACCCGTGCCCAAAACGGGCGGCGAAGCGGAAATCGACGCGGGTGCCAGAAACGTCAAGGCGGCGGCCATGCCGACGATGTCGGCGATCGAGTCGTCGGCGCCGACCTCGTGAAAGGTGACCCGGTCGACATCGACGCCGTGGATTTTCGCCTCGGCGCACGCCAGCACCTGAAAGATTTTGTGGGCCAGTTCGCGCGTTTCAGGCGGCAATTCGGCCCGGTTGAGCATTTCGCGGATTTCCCCGTAATCGCGATGCCCGTGCGCGTGCCCGTCGTGAGCCATGCCGTCCGAATCGCCGATAGAACCCCCGGGACTGACGATCGTTCCGGTCGGAACTTGTGGATGGTCTTTCTCGTGAGCACTCACTCTAGTTTCGTCCTTGCCGGACGTCACGCAGAAGGACTTGCCGACCAGGGAGTGGGTTCGCCGGTCGCGAAAAGCGATCGTCAGCCCGGGAAGTTTCATTGCGTCCACCGCGTCGCGGACGATTTTTTCAGGGACGCCGGCATCGACCAGGGCCGCGACGGTCATGTCGCCGGCGATGCCGGAAAAGGTGTCGAAGTGCAAATGCAGTCCGGGCGGCAGATCGTCAAGCATTGCCGGCTCGGAGTCGACTGGTACCTTGTTGTTTGGCTTCATGCCCGCCTCGATCCGCTTGGAGTATGGCGCGCGCGACCGCCGCCGATCAGAGGATGAATTTGCCGCGCGGCGTATAATGCGTGTGCAGCAGCTTGTGACTCAGGTGACCGCACGGCCCATCCGTCAGAAACTCGCGGTATAACCGCAGCACGGCGGGGTTTTCGTGGGATTTGCGAACGGCGTAGGCGCCGTCCTCGGCATAAATGGCCCGGGCCCGCGCTTCCCGGATGTCCGGCCCGGTGGGAATCGGTTGGCCGCCGCCGCCGAGGCAACCGCCCGGGCAGCCCATGAATTCGATGAAATGGAACGAGGCCAGTTCGCCGCCGGCCTTGATGTTTTCCACGACCCGCCGCGCATTCGCCGTGCCGTGCGCCACGGCCACCTTCAAGGTCGCGCCCTTCAGCCAATCCCAATGCGGCACCAGAGGCCGCAACAATTCCGGCACCGCGCCCACCTTGGGGATCGCCAGTTCGACCTTGCGGACGCCTTCCATGCCGCGCACCGGGACGATGTCGGCGTGCGTGAACAGGCTTTCCACCTTTTCACCCGTCACCAATTCGATCACGGTGCGCAGCGCCGATTCCATGACACCGCCCGTCGCGCCGAAAATCACGCCCGATCCGGTGGCGGTGCCGAAGGGATCGTCGAAGTCGGATTTTTCCATCCGCGGCAGATCGATCCCGGCTTCCTGCATCATCTTGGCCAGCTCGCGGGTGGTCAGGCCGTAGTCCACGTCCTTGAAACCGCTGGCGACCATTTCCGGCCGATTGCACTCGAATTTTTTCGCGGAACAAGGCATCAGGGCGACCGTGACGATGTCGGCCGGATCGATGCCGGCCACTCCGGCATAGAAGGTTTTGATGATCGCGCCGAACATCTGTTGCGGCGACTTGGCGGTCGAGACGTTCGGGATGAATTCCGGATAAAAATGTTCGAGGTACTTGATCCAGCCCGGCGAACAGGAGGTGAATTGCGGCAGGGCCACGGCGGCATCCTTTTCCACCAAGGCCCGATACAACCTCAGAATCAGTTCCGTTCCTTCCTCGAGAATCGTCAAATCCGCGGTGAAATTGGTGTCGAACACCTTATCGAAGCCGCAGAACCGCAACGCGGTATTCATCTCGAAGGTCAGGGGCCGCCCCGGCTCCAAGCCGAAGCACTCGCCGATGGCCGCGCGCGGCGCGGGCGCGGTCTGGATGACGACGTGTTTGCGCGGGTCGTCGATCGCCGCCCAGACCTCGTCGGTCGGATCGTTGGCGCGCAAGGCACCCGTCGGACAACGGTTGATGCATTGCCCGCAATTGATGCAAACGACCTGGGAAAGCGGCCGGTCCATGAACGTGGCGATTTTGGTCCGCTCGCCGCGGTTGATCGCTTCCAGACAACCGACTTCCTGCAGGTCGATGCAGGTGCGGACGCATCGCCGGCACAAAACGCACTTGTTCATGTCACGGATGACCGCATGGCTGGAGCCGTCGATTTCGTACAACGGCCGCTCGGGATGACCGAAGCGGAACGAATCGACGCCGTATTCCTTGGCCAGCGCCTGCAATTCGCAATTGTTGTTGCGGCCGCAGGCGTAGCATTCGCCGTAGTGTTTGGCGAGCAGCAGATCCAGCACATGCCGCCGCGCCCGGCGCACCTTGCGGGTATGCGTCCACACGCTCAGTGGTTGGAACACGGGATAGGCGCAA
Organism: Myxococcales bacterium; assembly: GCA_012517325.1. Taxonomy (NCBI): domain Bacteria; kingdom Pseudomonadati; phylum Myxococcota; class Myxococcia; order Myxococcales; species Myxococcales bacterium. Next base: position 16,017 of record JAAYVF010000094.1, read on the forward strand.
GCCGCCTGCAAGGTGCGCTGGCCCTCGACTTCGACCACGCAAACGCGGCACATGCCGGCGGCGCGGAGATCCGGGTGCGCGCACAAGGTGGGGATCCGAATGCCCAAGCGGTTCGCGGCTTCGAGAATCGTCGTGCCGAGGGGAACCTTGACTTCCTGGCCGTCGACGGTCACCGTCACCCGACCGCCGATCTGGGTTTCGTCGTCGGGCCGCGCGATGGCGTGTCCCAACTGGCTGACCGGCGCCCGATTCGCCTCCATTTGCAGGGTCTCTTTCATCGTTGTCCTCTCGTTCGTTGCGCGGGGGGATGGATCAACGCAAACCGTTCGCCGCTCGGCCCAACAGTTCATCCTTAAAATGGGCGGCGATGGACAAAAACGCGTTGGGGGCCGATTGTCCCAGCCCGCACTTCGAGGCCGATTGCATCGTCTCGCCGAGTCCGCACAATTCATTCAGGTAGCTCATCGAACAGGTTCCGGCCGCCAGCCGCCGCACGCCTTCCAACAATTTCGCGGCGCCTTCCCGGCAGGGCGTGCATTGTCCGCAGGATTCCTCGACGAAAAATTCGAGGAAATTCTCGGCGACATCCAGCAGGTCGCGGTGCGGGCCGATGACGATGACCGACCCGCCGGTGGCGACGTCCTCGTAAGCGATGGTTCGGTCGAATTGGCCGGCCGGCACGCATTGCCCGGAGGCGCCGCCGATTTGCACGGCCTTGGCTTCGGCGCCGCCCACGACCGCGAGCAATTGCGCCACCGTGATCCCCAAGGGGAACTCGTAAACCCCCGGCCGGGCGCAATCGCCCGACACCGAAAACAGCTTCGGCCCGGTCGACCGCGCCGTGCCGACACGGTTGAACCAAGCCGCGCCTTTCTCGCCGATTCCCGCCACCCAGGCGAAGGTTTCCACGTTGTTGACGATCGACGGGCATTTTTGAAAACCCGTATTCACCGGAAACGGCGGCCGGTTGCGCGGCTCGCCGCGATGGCCCTCGAGCGACTCGATCAGCGCGGTTTCCTCGCCGCAGATATAGGCGCCGGAACCCATTCGGATTTCGATGTCGAAGGCGAAGCCGGCCTGACCGTCCACCGCGTCGCCGAGCAGTCCCTCGCGCCGCCGCCGGCTCAACACCTCTTCGAGCCAGCCGCGCAGATAGGCATATTCGCCCCGCAGGTAAATGATTCCCCGCGATGCGCCGACGGCGTACGCGCCGATGGTCATGCCGTCGATCACCAAATCGGCGTATTCGGTCAGAATGACGCGGTCCTTGAAGGTGCCAGGCTCGCCCTCGTCCGCGTTGCAGATGACATACTTTCGTTCGCCGACCGCGGCCGCCGCCAGATTCCACTTGACGCCGGTCGGAAACCCGGCCCCGCCGCGCCCCTTGATTTGCGAGGCGGTCACCTCGCCGATGAGGTCGGCGCGCGAGCGTTTAAGCGCCGCCCGCAACCCGGCCAAGGGTTCGATCGCGGCAAAGGAAATTGGTCCGACAAGATTGGAATGAATCATCGCGCCTCCGCGCTTTCGGCCATGGCATGGACGCCGAAGGTCCGTTTGCATTCCTCGATGATGTCGTGCACCGCCGCCGGCGTGACCCGCGTGTAAACGTGGTCGTTCACCAACAGCGCCGGCCCCTGATCGCACATGCCCAGACAATTGGCCTCGGCCAGCGTGAACCGGCCGTCGGCCGTCGTTTCGCCGAAGCCGATGCCCAGGTCGGCTTCCAATTGCCGGGCGACGCGATCCTTGCCCTGCATGACGCAGGAAAGCGTCCGGCACAGACGAACGACAAACCGGCCTTGCGGACGCGACCTTAAGAAGGAATAGAAGGAGACGACGCCGTGAACCTCGGCGGGATGAATCGACAAATGATCGGCCACCAGCTGCATCGCCACGTCGGATATCCAGCCGAATTTCGCCTGGATTTGCTGCAAGGCCGGAATCAAGTTTTCACGCCGCGATCCCTGGCGCTCGAAATACGCGGCGATCTCCTGTCGCAATCGCTCCTGTTCCGTCACAAGCATCGCTCAGGCCCCTTTCCGTAAAAGCTCGGCGACCGATGCCAACAACCGATCCGCCGCAATCGGTTTTTCCTCGAACTTGTTCACCGGAACCAGGTCTTGATCCGGGCCGTAGTCCAGTCCCGTGACCTTCCCGATGCTCGACATCATGAGGATCGGTTTGGTCCATCCCTCGCGTCGTAGCGTTTGCGCCAAAACGAAGCCGTCCGCCGGCGATTCCATCATCACATCCAAAATCAGCAAATCCGGCTGTTCACTTGCGATCATGGCCTGCCCTTCAGGCGCCGAACGCGCGGTAACCACCGCGTATCCGGCCCCTTCCAAAACCGTCTGGATGGCAAAAACAAAATCGCCGTCGTCGTCGACAACCAGAATTTTCACCATCGCTCGAAGCCTTTCGTGTCGAAAATTAGTATTATGATTTTCAAAATCGTGTTACCATTGCCAAGAACCCGCCCTTTTGTCAAGCGAAAACACCGGATCGCAGGATTATTTTATCGCCCTGCCGTTGGATCTCTGCCGCGATTTTCCGGATGAAACGACACCTTCGTTCGCCTACAATACAGGTCGATTGCCGACGAATAAGGGTGGCCAAACCCTGGAGAGGAATAGCGCAATGCAGTTTTTGCGGATCGACATCAGCGGCGCAGTGGCGGTGATGACCTGGAAACACGAGGAACAAAACCGGTTCACGTCGCCGTTCAACGAGGAAATCATCGCCGGCCTGGAGCAACTGGCCGCCGACCCGGCGATTCGGGCGGTCGTGGTGACCTCCGGCGTGCCGAAATATTTTTCGACCGGCCTCCACCTCGACTGGATCAAGGCCCAGGTCGCCGCCGACCCGGAATCCCTGCGGCCGTTCTTTCATTCGATCAACCGGCTGATGACCCTGGCGACCGGTTACCCGAAACCGCTGATCGCGGCGATCAACGGCCACGCCGTTGCGATGGGCTTGATCATCACCGCCTGCATGGACTACCGCCTGATGGCCGTCGACCGCGGCTTCCTGCGCTTGCCCGAGGTCCAAATCGACATTCCCTTCCTGCCCAGCATGACCGCCGTCTTCAACGAAATCCTGCCGCCGCGCTCGTTCCGCGACCTGGCCTATACCGGCGACAAGTTCACGCCGATCCAGGGGCAGGAAATGGGGTTGATCGATCAGACCTTCCCGGCCGCCGAACTGCTGCCGGCAGCGGTGGAACTAGGGAAGAAGCTGGGCGCGCACAAGTCGGCAACCTACGCGACCATCAAGCGCGACAACCGGCGCCGGGTGCTGGCCGCGCTGCGGGACGACGACCCGGCGGCGATCGAGGTATTACTGAAACGATTCACCGGTTAGCGACGCGCGCCGCGGAAAAAATTCGCCGCGCAGGAGCCCGCCATGAAAGTGACGATCACCTATTGCACGCTGTGAGGGTACCTGCCCAAGGCCGTCGGTCTGGCGGCTGAGTTAAAAGAAAAATTCGGCGCGGAGGTGGAATTGATCCGCGGTTCCTACGGCGATTTCGAGGTGCGCGCGGACGATCGCCTGGTCTATTCCAAAACGCGAACCGGCCGCTTCCCCGAAGCGGGCGAAGTCAGCCGGTCGCTGGGCAAGTAGCGCCGGCCGCCGTCAGTTCTCGCCGGATCTGGTATCTTGGTCCGCGGTGGCGTGCGCCTCGTAGGCAATGACCTGGGCCAGCCCCCGCGCGGCCTGAGCGTTGCGCGGATTGATTTGCAGCGCCTGCGCGAACAACTCGCGCGCCTCCCGCCAGCGCCCTGTCGGCCCCGCCTCGTCGGAAACCAACACTTCCGCCAGCGCCGCCATCACCGCGTCGTTGCGCGGATCGGCGTCCAGGGCGTCGCGGAGCAGCGACTCCGCCCGGCGGTAACCGTCCGACCGGCCCTCGCTTTTAGCCGTATCGATCAACTTCGCCGCCTCTTGAATCACGCCGAGCTTAGGGCTGGCGGCCGGGCCCGCTTCCTCCGTCGCTTTCTTATCCGAGGCACAACCGGCCAATAGTAAAAAAAGTAAGACAATCGAGATGGTAATCCACTGTCTCATCGGAATGGTCCTCCCCTCTGGCCCGCCGATTGTATCACGCCGCTTCCTTGCCGCTTCAAGTGGCCTTTTCTTCTTGTGGGCGATCGGCAAACCGGGTAAGAAAGCCTAGGCGGTAGCCAGCAACAGGAGTCCGGGCGTGTGCGAAAAATGGTCTGACCAAACCGGCGACGATCGGGGTATGACGTCTGGCGTCGCGCCCGATCGCCGGGCCGGCGAACGCTCCGTTCGTTTGTGTTCCGAGAGCGCCGCTCTGCTCGACTGGCTGCTGCGCGAACCGATCCGCTACCCGGACGGCCGCCTGGCCGCCTGGCTGGATGATCAGCGGCCCGTCTTTCCTTATGAGGAATCGACCGGCTATCTGATTTCGCTCCTGGCCTGGCTCTACCGGCAAACCGGCGAGCCGCGTTTCTGTCGCGAGGCCTGGCGGTCGGCGACGGCGCTGGCGCGGGCGCTGGGCGACCGGCCCGGCTGCGGGCGCGACGGCCGGATTTATCTCTTCGACACCGCCGTATGTCTGCGCGCGCTGGGCTCGGTGCTCGCGTTGCCACCCGAAACCGGCGATGTCGCGGAACGCGCCGCTTTATCGGCTTTGGCGACGCGGCTGGCCCGGACCGTTTTGTCGCTGTTTCGGCGACGCCGGGCCGTTCTCGACGACGAAGCGCCGGCCGGCTCGCCGCGCTGGTCCGAAGCCTTCACCTTCCACTTGTTGAAGGCGCTGCCTTTTTCTCTTCCCTGGCTGTCGGAGTTACGCGAATTGCTGGATTGGCGGGCGCTGGCCGACGAATGGATCGGCGCGCATTACCGCGACGGCCTTTTCGTCCTGCCCGGGCCGTCCGATCGCGTCTACCTGCACGCCCATTGTTATGCGGCGGAAGGTTTGCTGGGTCTGGCGGATTCGGGGTATCGGCCGGCCGAAATCCTGCCGCCCGCGATCGGCGACCGGCTGGCCGGGCTGCAAATGCCGTCCGGCGCCCTGCCCCGGTGGCATCCGGAAAACGGCGAGCGGGAAGCGGCGGGCGACGCGACCGCGCAGGCGGTCCGGCTCTGGCAATGCCTGGACGCGGCGGCTTACGCCGGTCCGATCGCGCGCGGCCTGGCGTATCTGCGCGCCTCGATCGCGCCCGCCGGCGGGGTCTATTATTCGTCGCACCTGCGGCACCCCAATTCGTGGGCCACGATTTTCGCCCGGCAAGCGTTGCAGTGGGGCGACGGCCCCGGGGAAAAGCAGCAGTTGATTTGATGACGCGCCGCCCGTCCGGGGTTCGCTTAATTGACTTTCCCGGGACACGGTGTTAATAAAAGCAAGCCCTTAAAATGAGGTGTTTATCGCCTCGCGCCAACGAATAGAGGTAATGCCATGCCGAAAGACTTGACGAACCAATTCCTTTTCGAAACCGACCTGACCAAAATCGACCCCCTCTTCGCGGAATTGATCGATCGGGAAGACGAACGGCAAGCGCGTCAAATCGTGCTGATCCCCTCCGAAAGCATCTGCTCCTGGCCGGTCCGCCGGGTCCTGGACAGCTCCTTTTCCAACCTGTACGCCGAAGGCTATCCGGCCGCCGACAACACCCTGATGTCCACGGCCGACCTCGGCGACCTGCCGATGCGCCTGGCCCATTACCGGCGCTACGGCGACCGCCGTTTCTACAAGGGCAACGCCTACGTCAACCCGGTGGAAGCGCTTTGCCGGCGGCGGGCGGCGGAATGTTTCGCCACCGCCAAGACGCCGTTCGGCTCGATCTTCGCCAACGTGCAGCCCCTGTCGGGGGCGGCGGCCAACCTGGCGGTTTACGAAGCCTTCGTGCCCCTGGGCGGTACCGTGATGGGCCTGAGCTTGATGGAAGGCGGCCACCTCACCCACGGCAGCAAGTTCAACATGACCGGCAAGCGGTACAACATCGTTTCCTATCACGTCGATCCGCAGACCGAGCTGCTCGACTACGACGCCATCCTGGCGCTGGCCAAGGAAGCCAAGCCCAAGATGATCATCACCGGTTACACGTCCTATCCGTGGGCGCCGGACTTCGCCAAATTCCGGCAAATCGCCGACGAGGTGGGCGCGATTCTGATGGCCGACATCGCGCACCCGGTGGGCCTGGCGATCGCCGGCGCGTATCCGAACCCCATCGACCACTGCGACGTGGTGACCTTCACCACCCACAAGACGCTGATGGGGCCGCGTGGCGCGGTCATCCTGACCAAAACCGAGGAACACGCGCGCAAGATCGACGCGGCCGTGTTCCCCGGCGAACAGGGCGGCCCGCACATGAACACCATCGCCGCCCTCGCCGTCGCGTTCCACCTGGCGCAATCCGACGGCTTTAAAAAACTGCAAGGCAAGATCGTCGAAAACGCCGGGCACCTGGCCGACGAGTTCAAAAAGCTCGGCCTTCGCCTGGCTTACGGCGGCACCGACACCCACAAGCTGCTGATCGACCTGAAGTCCCTCGGCAAGAAAAACGGCGTCGTCCTCTACGGCGAACCGGCGGCCCACATCCTGGAACTGGCCGGCATCGTCCTGAACAAAAACACCATCCCCGGCGACGCCGAAACGGCCTTCGGCACCGGCCTGCGCATGGGCACCCCGTGGCTGACCCAGCGCGGCGCCGGCGAAGCCGAGGTGCGGCAGGTCGCCCGCTTCATCCACCGCATCCTGACGGCCTGCGAACCCTTCCTCTACAAAGGCCTGACCCGGCCGCTGCCGCGCGGCAAGGTCGATCCGCGCGTCCTGCGCGAGGTCAGCGAGGAAGTGGACGCCTTCTGCGCCAAGCTGGCGGTGCGCCCGCCGCGCGTTTCCGGCTATCCGCACTTCCCGTACCTCGATCCGGCCAAGGGCGGCCGGTTGATCAAAATCACCGGCCCGCACGCCGAGGCGTTTCTCGCCGATACGATCGCCGGCGATCTGTCGACCTTGAAAAACGGCGGCGTCATGACCGCGTTCGTGCTCGACGGCGACGGCCGGGTGATCGACGAGGTGTCGTTGGCCCGGTTGCCGCGGGCAAACGACGCGCGCCGCGACGGCTTCGTGCTCAAGGCCAATCCGCAAAACATCCGGTCGCTGCTGGTGTGGCTGCGCGGCCTGTCCGACGGCTTCACGCTCTTCGAACCCGGCGATGTCACGGCGAAAATCGAAGGGCCGGCCGTCATCGAGCAACTCGAGGAAGACTGCGAGTTCGTCAAAACCTGGACGGCGAAACTGCCCGACACCGACCCGCAAATGGCCGGCCGGAGCGGCGCCGAACTGCTGGCGCGGATTCCGGTCAAGCGGCCTTATTTCATCGGCCAACACGCGCTGGCCAAGGCGGCCCCCAAGCCCGACCTGCCCGCATTCGCCTGGCAAGAGCCCGCGGAAGCGCTCAAACGCACCAGCCTCTATGAGGAACACAAAAAGCTCGGCGGTAAACTGGTGCCCTTCGCCGGCCACGAAATGCCGGTGCGCTATGTCTCGACCATCGAGGAGCACAACGCGGTCCGCAAGGCCGCCGGCCTGTTCGACGTGTCGCACATGGGCGTCTTCGAGGTCAGCGGTCCGCGCGCCCTGGCTTTCCTCGATCTGGTCTGCTCGAACTACATCGGCGCGATGGCGGTCGGCGATTCGCTTTATAACTACCTCTTCGATCACGACGCCAACCTGCTCGACGATCTGCTGGTGTACCGCCTCGAGGAAGAGCGCTTCTTCATGGTGGTCAACGCCGCCAACGAAGCGAAGGACTGGGCGTGGCTGACCGCGGTCAACGAGGGCCGGGTGCTGCTCGACGCCGAAACCCCGCAGCGGGCGATGGAAGCGCCGGCGGTGCTGCGCAACCTTAAAGAAGCGCAGTGGGGCGCGGAACGGCGGGTCGATCTGGCGCTGCAAGGGCCGAAATCGAAGGAAATCCTGCTCCGGTTGGTCGATGTGCACCAGAAGGAAGTGCTGCGCAAGCTGGGCCGCACCAAGTGCGGCTACTTCAAGCTGGCGGGCTTCGACACCGTGGCCTCGCGCACCGGTTACACCGGCGAAGCGATCGGCTTCGAGATTTTCGTCCATCCCGATCAGGCGACTGCGTTGTGGAACGCCATCCTCGAGGCGGGGAAGGAATTCGGCGCGCTGCCGATCGGCCTGGGCGCCCGCGATTCGCTGCGCATCGAGGCCGGGTTGCCGCTCTACGGCCACGAACTGGCGGGCCATTACGACATCACGCCCGACGAGGCGGGCTTCGCCGGCTACGTCAAGCTGCACAAACCGTTCTTCATCGGCAAACGGCCCTACATGAAAAAGGTGGCTGGCCGCGAGATGAAGATCGTGCGCTTTGCCGTGCCCGCCAAGGGCAGCAAGCCCGTCAAGCTGGGCGATCCGATCATCGACGACAAGGGCGCCTGCCTGGGTTACGTGACCAGTTGCGCCACCGACACCGAGGGCTTGCTCGTCGGCCAGGCTTACGTGCAGCAAAAGAAAGCGGCGCTCGGCCCGATCCTGATCCTGCCCCTGCCCGCCGGCGGCAAAAAATCCCCGGGGGCGGAAGACCTCAAACCGGGCAGCCGCCTGCCGATGCCCGTCGAGGCGCAGATCATCAAGCGGTTCCCGAAGCGGTAGGGGAAACCTTTCATTCTGAGGCTCTTGGCCGAAGAATCGACTGACCCACATGAAAAAAGCGGGCTCTACGGAGTCCGCTTTTTTCTTTGCAATAGTTGATTATTGCGGCATCCGGCGCATAACCACACTCGAACGGTGATTTGTTGGCAAATGGTAAAAATTGGTGACATTCTCATTAATACCTATTACGGCGCCATCTGGCGCCTGCCACAGGCTTTTCAACGGGTAACCGCTTTGTTCGTCGTGCCACTGAACCCTGTCGTAATGCATCATCGGAGGAATCATTTTATCCTAATGATTATAGCACTTATTAACGATTTCTTGGCTGAGCGGTATTAATTTCATTTTTCCTGTGTTAAAACTTTTTTCATGGTTCATCTAATCAAGCCAGACTCGCAATATGGGGATCTTGAGGAAGTCACTCGGCTGTATCGACAGGAACGAGATAGCCGCCTCTCGACTCGCCTTAATATCATTCGCCTGCTCATGCTTGCGAGAAAATGTGGTGGGCGCGGTGCGACCGCGGGACGGGAAACTCGCCTGCCTGATGATGCCAGCGGTGAATACCGAAACCTTTTAGATTTTTCTGAATCATCTCCAAGACCAAGCTCCTGACGGCCGGATCGTATTGGTCCTGGACAACGCGTCATGGCATAAAGCGAAACGTTTGAACTGGGGCCGAATCTAGCCGCTCTACCTACCGCCTTACTCGTCGGACCTCAACTGTATCGAACGCCTTTGGCTGGACATCAAAAACCAATATTTCACCTACTTCGTTACCAAGTTGCACGAAGAACTCAAACGTCATCTGGAAACCGCCCTCAAGTTCTATCGCCTGCATCCGGAGGTTTGCTGGCAGATTTGAGGAGCAAAGAAATGACTAATAAGTGCTATAATATGTCATCATATTCCAATAGCATGCTATTTTTAATAGCCATTGTATTTTTCTCGCCAATTATGCCGTTATTTGCTTTTAACCTTGTCGATACAGCACTTCTTAAACTTTTTTCCGCTTCCACATGGGCACGGATCATTTCTGCCGATTTTTTGGGCTGAGATTTTCTGGAAGGCAATTTTTCTACCTTTGAGATTCCTAGTCTCCTTCTCTAACTCCTCGTCAAAAATCCATTTGCCCTCAAACATTTCAAAGTCAAGAACTCTTGAGTTCTCACCACGCCATTTGAGCGGAATAACAGCCCATTCCTCCGCCCTTGTCTCATACATTTTTATACGACAATACGCCTCCAATCTCTTTAGTATTTCAGAATTGATCTCGGCGGTCGTACATATGGTCAGTCCCCAATTTGCCTTGCGAAACTCCATTGAAAAATCATGGTCTCGCCCATCTCGCAAATGCATCTGTTTTGTTTGTTGAATGTACTGAAGAACCTGCTGCTGTGCATCGACGCTAAGATCAAGCAACCTTGTTGTAAGTTTGGAGAACCCCAGTTTATTAGTATTTTCAATTTCTTGAATCAGAGATTTGAACGGTTGAGGTATTTTCTGCTTTGGTTTTTCTCCACTGGAAACCCGGCCAGCAAGGAGATCATAGTATCTGTCCAACTGTTCCGTATATCCAACCAACGCAATATTGTCGTATTCTTTGGGAAGCTCATCGGGGAAAAATTCTTGGTTTAAGTAATACATAAAGATATCCAACTCGTCTTCTGCCTGAAACTGTGGATAATCATTTAATCGAATTCTCTTTTTCAAATAGTGTAAATACTGAGAAGGAAACTCGCATAACTCGGAAATGATGCGCAAATCATTAATGAATATTGAATAAGGCCATTCTTTTCCCTCAAGCAAACCTAGCCGCTTTATAGAATTCAACTGTGTTGCATATGGCCCCAGGTATTGCAGCGTGACGTTTATTAAGAATACGTTTTTATATTGTTGCTTGTCAGTTAACCTTAGAACTTGTTGGCCCTTCTCATCTTCGAAAATCGGGGTTTCACTATTTTCAATGAAATTTTTTGTCCGTAGGGCTTGCGTGTAAGCTTCGTCAACAATAGAAGAAAGGTCCCTGCGGATTCTCTCAAGACTTCCCCGTTTTGCCGAAAGAGAAATCTCTCCAGATTTTGCTTCAAGGATAAAGATATTTTCATCAAACAAAATGATGCCATCTGTTTCAGCCCGGACCGGAATTCCCTTTTCCTCAACCCTATAGAAGAGACCTTTGTAGACTTGCGCTGTCGGGAAGATGTTTTTTATATACTGAATTGCCTTATTTTCCAAATACTTGCCGCGTTTTTCCAAGTATATTTCCGCATAATACCTGGAATCAGCATCTCGAATTAGTCTTTCAAATATTGTCATCAAACTTCGAAATGGAACCTGAGGAGAAAAACAATAATATTTTTCTCCCCAACGCAAGACCGGAAATTCAAAGATTATTGAGTCATTCGTTGGCCAACCGGGGCTTTTATTAAAATCCACAAACTTATAGTTGTCACCGGGGACGGCGCATATCAGGTCCAGAGCCTCTTTCTTGACCGAATTATTTGGAATAATTTCAAATGGGTTTTTACTTATGTCTCTAAAAGCAACGGCAACCCTCTCCTCCAATTCCGAACTTCCTGGTTCTTTTCTAAACATCTCCATGGCCTGTGCTTCGGATTCGAAAGCCTTCTTTCCTTTTTTTGCCACATATATTTGAAATTTATTATAGTGCTCTATGAGCGCTTTTCCCCGTTTCCGTCCGTTGTTGATATTGTCTATAACTTGGTCTTCTAATTCTTGAATAGCGCTAATAAAGGTTCTCGCCGAAAATCCATAATGTTTTTCAAAAAAGTTGTCATGCTCTGAAAATATCTCCAAAACCATTTCAACGTGGTGTTCAGGATAGGAATCACCACGAATGTGCAGAAAGCGCACAATGGAGTGAAAGCGAAGACGGTCGTCCTCCCAATTTCTCTTATGCTCAACAGTTTCTGTACCAAAATACCAGGCAACTTCTTGATAGATCTTTTCAATTAGCTCGCTAAATCTCTTGATCGCCTCCTTTGAGGCGTGTTCATATTTCGATTTTCTCGATTTTCCTAAGACCAAGCTCAGTGCATATTCCGCATAAGATTCCTTCCCCTGATGTGTGATCTCCGTATACTCTTCGGGATCACCAAAACAATTTGTCATTGAGACTATAGCCAAGAGTTCTAACGGATCATACTTGTCAATTATTTCCAATAGTTCAGCAATATTATTATTGATATTACCTTTAAGTCGAGGACGCGACTCCCGCATTTTCTTTAAATGTGACTCGAACTCAGCTTCTCCCAAATCCGATCCCATCCTTAGCACTCGTCCGTTTCGTTCGAGTGTTATTGGGCCATATTTGTGCACTTCATGGTCGCCAACCCTAATTTTCATATGTTTATTTTTACGTTTTCGTTTATTTATTTTGCTCAACCTAAAACTCCTTCCGACATATAGTCTCAAGTATGGATATTCACTCTACAGCTCATTCGGCTGGATTGAACTCCATAACTTTGCCTCTGACTCTCGCACGCTTTCCATGAATCAATCGCGCCTGCATGAGTGCATTATAGTACGCATAAAATATTCTTCTAGCAATTGGAACCCAGTCTCTCTCAATGCAAGCGTCGCGGTATAAATTATAAAGTTCGCCTGAGAGTAGCTTTTTATTCTTCTTGACAATCTCGTAGAGCAATTGGTGATGCTCAGTCATTTTCTTCGATACATAGAGTTGCTTCAGTTCTCGTGTACTGCTGAATCGCTTGTGTAGGTGTTCGCTTTCCAAGAACCCTTTGAATTCACGTTCCGCGAAATTCGATGCACTACGCAACGTTTGTATCGCGATTCGTGAGTCGCCCTGAGCCATCGAAGCAATCTGCTCAAGATGAGTCATGCTCCATGTGTCGGGCTTCAATGCGTGGGAAGCACGATTTATCAAGATATGGACAAGTTCATCGTCAAGATATGGCGGGAATCCGATTATCTGGACGTTCAAGCGCGATCCGACGCAGCTATAAAGGCAATAAAGGTCATAGCGGCTCGTACAGGCGCAGACGATACCCACATTGCCAAGCGTGGAAAGAGTGTGAAGCGTGTCATTGCGATCTTTTAGAGGCATTTGGTCGATTTCATCCAGAACAATAATGAGCGGCGCTTGCTTTATAAATCGTCGAAGTTCGCTGAGAGAACTCAAACCGGTTGATCGTTCTCCCGGCCTTCCGGCAGCATCCGCAACCACTCCCAGCCGTATTTTTGCAGCAACTCGTCGAGCGAAGGTTCCGGCCGCGGTTCGCCGGGGCCGGCGGCCGTCAGCCCCGCCTGGAGGATGGCCGCGACGATCCCATGCGCGGCCTGGTGATAGCCGCGCCAGTTCAGGTGGCAGACATCGACGAACAACTCAGAGCCGGGCAGGCCGTGCGGCGCGGCTTGCTCCAGCAGGTTTTCCAGATCGGCCAGGGCGAACCGGTTTTCCGTCGCGTAGTCGCGCAGGAATTGATTGAATGACGGCCGCATCTGGGAAGTCGGCCGCTGCTCGACCGCCAGCTTGTAGTACTGACGGGCATCGTCCCACCGGCCGAGCGCCTCGGCGCAACGTCCCATATAGAGCAGGCTGTACGCGGTGTGGCGGCTCTCGGCCAATACTTTCAGCGCCGCCGCGTACTTTCCGGCGGCCAGCAGGCGGCGGCCTTCCGTCAGGGCCGCGTCGTTCTCCGGCAGCGGATACGGCGATTGCTTCGCGTCGTAGCGCAAATTGATCGGCAGCGTGGCCAGAACCAGCTTCACGCCCCGCTCGCGCGCCGCCTCGCCGATCACGCGGATATTCCGCTGAAAAGCCCGGCGGATCGCGGCGGTATCGGCGTCAGCCGGCGAAAAATAATTGCCCTGGGCGGCGGGCGACGGCCGAATGCCCTTTTTCAACAGGCGATACAGCACCCACCGATGCAACAGCGCGTTGTATTGGGTCGGCGGCACGTAGCCTTCGTTGTTGCCGGTGGCAAGAATCAGCAGATCGGTGTCGAGTCGCACGAGTTGCCGCGCGATCTCGGCGACCCGCGTGGAATTTTGCGCGCCGGCGGCGGCGTTGACGACCTCGAACCGGCGCGACGGAAACCGCGTTTCCAGCAGGGCGCGAATCCAGTTGGGCAGATCGCCGCCGAGATTTTTCGCGCGATCCTGATGGGCGTACGGCGTACCCATGGCGAAGGATTCGCCGGTGACGAAGACGCGAACGACGCCCGGTTCCTTCCGCAGCGGAAACGTCGAGGCGACCATATTGGCGTCGGTCAGACGGTAAACCTTGCCGTGCGGACCGTCTTCCAGCCGTAGCCAATCGACCGGCGGATACGCCACCCGATCCTCCGGCCGCTGCGTGTCGATCCAACCCCGCGCTTCCAGAAAAGCCACGATCAGCGTCGCCGCGCCCAGAACGGCCGCCGTCAGCACCAGGGCGAAAAACAACCGTTTGCCGCGCGGCAGCAAAACTCTCGGCGCGGTGTCGGGCGACGTTTCTTTCATTGTTTTCCAGAATTGAATTTGCCTTTTTGTAACACATAGCAAAAGGAAAACGAATTACGGTTGGCGGTTCGCGCCACCGCGGTTTATGATTCCGCCATCGTCAGCCACCAAACGGGATGAACGAACATGTTCGCTCGCTGGCAAGCCCGGATGCTGAAAAACCCCACCGGCCTTTTCGCCCGGTGGTATCTGGGGCCCCTGTGGAACCGGCGGAATGCCGTGCTGAACGACGCGGCGCTCGAAGAGTTGCTAAAATTCCCCGGCGGCCGGGTATTGGAAATCGGGTTCGGCGGCGGCTACCTGTTGGAGCGTTTGGCCGCCACGGCCAACGATGCGGTCCTCCACGGCGTCGACGCCTCGCCGACGCTCGTTCATTTCGTCTCGCGGCGCCTGCGGCCGCTGATCCGCGCGCAAAAATTGACTTTGCATTGCGCGACCGCCGAAGCGCTCCCCTTTCCGGACGCCGCTTTCGATCAAGTCGTTTCCGTCAATTCGTTGTTCTATTGGGACGACCCGTCGCGCGGTTTCGCCGAAATCCGCCGCGGGCTCGCCACGCCCGGCCGCCTCGTGCTGTGCCTGACCGAAAAGGAAAGCCTGCGGGTAAAAAAATTCAGCCGCCACGGCCTGAAGCTTTTCGAAGCGGAGGAACTCGAACGCCTGCTCGCGGCAGCGAATTTCACCGGCATCCGTTGCGAACGGCGCCAGGACGCCTACCGCCGTTTTCTTCTCATTACCGCGAATGCACGCTGACTCGACATTCGCCCTCTTCCATCCTGCCGGCCGTCAACCAACCGGGAAATAAAATAATAATCATTTGTTATTGATGGGTTATGGATATCGCTGCCGAACCTGGGGATATAAACAGAAGGTTTTTCAGACCGGATTAAAACGGACAAAAATGAGATTGACTAGTCCGTCCGTTTCGATTAGCCTGGAGTTGTTGACGCGATGCGCCGTTAAACATGGTAGGAGGCAAGCCACGGTTTCTCCACTGCGAAAACAGCGGGATTTCGACCGCAAGGAAAGCACCCGGCAGGAACTGCTGGACGCCGCCATCGACGTGTTCTGTGACAAAGGCTATCACTTCAGCCTCATTTCCGACATTGTCACGAAAGCCGGCGTCGGCCAGGGAACGTTCTACCGCCATTTCAAAAGCAAGCGCGACCTGATCGATTCCATCATGGACGAGTTCGGCCGGATGATGCTGGGCCAGTTCGATTTCATGACCGTCCACCTGCCCGCCAACGCCGACGAGTACCGGGAGGCCAGCAAAAACGCCATTCAGGCGATGGCCACGCTGCTGGAAAAAAACCGCAAGCTGGCCTTGCTGCTGTTGCGGGAAGCCCCGACCGTGGATCGCGACTTCGAGCAACGCGTCAACGAGTTGTACAACCAGTTTGCCGGTCTGGCCGCATTTTATCTGGATTACGCGGTCGACCGGGGATTCGCCCGGCCTTGCAACACCACCATGGTGGCTCAGGCCATCGTGGGAATGGGGTTGCGCCACATCAACCTTTGGCTGCACGACGAAACGAACCGGACGGACATTCACGAGTTGATCAACGAACTGGTGGATTTCGCATTTTTGGGCTTTGGCGCCTGAAACGGAGAGACATGCCGCATGAGCAACCCTGAAACTCACGCCTCGAAGCGCGCGGCATGCGGACAACAGGGATTTTCACGGAGTCAATCATGGTGACCGTCGGCCGCTATCCTTTCGAACGACAAGAATCCGATCACTCCCCCGACCGGAATCCCCGCCTGCACGCGGACCAACTGCACTTGTTGAAAATCCAGCGCACCTGCGTCCACGACGGCCCGGGCATCCGCACGACCGTTTTCTTTTTCGGCTGCGGGTTGCGCTGCGCCTGGTGCCAGAATCCCGAGGCGCTTTCGCTGAAAGCCGACGACGCGACCGGCGAGTTTCGTTCGGTCGACGAGATCGTCGAAATCATTACGCGCGACAAGGACTACTACATTAAAACGGGCGGCGGCGTGACGTTGAGCGGCGGCGACCCGCTGCTGCAGGATCCGGCGACGCTGATCCCCCTGCTGAAAAAATTGCGGAAGGAAAAAATCCACGTCGCGGTCGAAACCTCGTTGCACGTGCCCTGGAAAAACGTCGAAAAACTGGCGCCGTACATCTCCCTCTTTCTCGTCGATCTGAAAATCGTCGGCAACGATCTGCTGCACAAGAAATACACCCACCAGACCACCGGCCTGATCCACGGCAACATCAAAAAGCTGCTTGCGCTGAAGGCCAAGGTCAAATTCCGCATGGTGATCGTTCCCGGCTACAACGACGCCGACGACCATCTCCGGGCGGCCGCCAAATTTCTGAAGTCCGTCGGCCACCGCTCGCTCGAACTGCTGAAGTACCACAGCATGTATGAGGAAAAAGCCCGCCGGCTGGGCATCGAGCGTGAATCGTTGCACATCGGGAACGACCAGGCCCTCGCCGCGGTTAAAAACGCGGTGCGGGTGTTCGCCGACCAAAAGATCAAGGCCGAGTGCTACGACCTGGACGCGCCCCGGCACAAAGCGGTTTTCACGCCGCGCGTTTACGACATCCAAAAGGCGATCCGGGAAAGCGATCACAGCCTTTGCTTCGAGGTGTCCCGCCTGAAAACGGCCTTCTACAAGAAAAACGGCTTCGACCAGCCCAACCCGATTCACCGGGCCAAGCGCCTCGCCTACGTGTTGCAAAACAAGCAGGTCATCGTTTATCCGGGCGAATTGCTGGTCGGCAATTTCACCTCGAAACGGCGCGGCGCCCAGGTGTGGGAAGAGCACTACGGCATTCTGCTGGGTTCCATTCTCCACCAGATCGACACCCAGGAGCCGGTGCCCTTCAAGTGCAGCCGGGAAGATAAGATCGACTTTTATCGCAATATTCTGCCGTTCTGGATGAAGCATTGCCTTTTACGGAAAGTCTATCCCACGATCCACGACTTCCGCCTGCCCCTGGCCCGGATTTCCGAGATGAATACCGGGTTCAACAACAACCTGTCGGCGATCGCGCATTTCGTCGTCAACTATGAACGCATCCTCAAATACGGCACGACGGGCCTCATCGCCGAGATCGAGGCGACGCAAAAGGAAAAACCCGAAAACAACCGGGACTTCTACCTCGGCGCGATCATCGGCCTGAAAGCGCTGGAGACTTTCGCCGAAAATTACGCCAACAGCCTGGCCGCCCTGAGCCGGAAAGAAGCCGACCCGATCCGCCGCCGGGAACTGGAGGAAATGGCCGCCATCTGTCGTTGGGTTCCGAAGAACCCGGCCCGCACCTACCATGAAGCCTTGCAGAGCATGATGTTTCTGCACATCGCCATCTGCATCGAATCCTACGAAAACGCCATTTCCCCCGGCCGCCTCGATCAGATCCTCAATCCCTATTACGAAAAGGACAAAGCGGCCGGCCTCATCGATTACGAGAAAGCGAAGGAGTTGTTGGCGCTGTTCATCCTCAAGCTGGACGAATCCATCCTGGCCAACGACGGCAACACCTATATGCGTTTCGGCCGGCTTTTCGAAACCATGTCGATCGACCAGACCATTACGGCGGGTGGGCTGGACAAGGACGGCAAGGACGCCACCAACGACCTGACCTACGCGCTGCTGGATATCTGCGAATTGCAGCCCTACGCCGCGAACATGACGGCCCGCATCCATCCCGACAGCCCGCCCGAATACCTGGACCGGCTGGCGGAAGTGTACATCAACGGCGCGCCCATGCCGGCGTTGTACAACGACGAGATTTATCTCGAAACCCTGCAAAAGCACTACGACACGACGCTGGAAGACGCCCGCAACTACGCGATCATCGGCTGCGTCGAACCCAACGCCTCGGACGATCACTACGGCAACACCGACTGCGCCAACATGAACGTCACCCTGCCCTTCCTGCAGGCGCTGAAGGGCGAAGAGGACGACCTGTGGAATTTCGGCATCCCCGACCAGGTGGAAAAAATCGCCACCAAATTCATCGATTTCAACTTCGACGGGAAAGACGGCGGGATCTCCCAGGCGGTCACCGCCAACTATCACAAGGTCCGCGACCTGTTTAAAAAATCGCGCGCGGCCAAGCCCAATCCGCCCGCCGACATGAATGAACTGCTGGCGCGGTTCCAGCGGCGGTTGAACCACCTGGCGACCGCCATCCTGACCGATCACCAGACGATCGAAAAAGCCATCCGGGAAAACTTCACGACGCCCCTCGCCTCGACGCTCTTTAAAAGCTGCATCGAGCGCGGCAAGGACGTGACCGAGGGCGGCGCCCGCTTCAACAGCAGCGGCATCCAGGCCGTGGGCATCACGGACGTCGCGGATTCGCTGCACGCCATCGACGAGGTCGTCTTCAAGCAACAACGCTACACGCTACTGGAAATCATCGACGCCATCGAACACGACTTCGTCGGGGAGAATCGCCCGCAAATCCGCGAAGCCTTGCTGGCCGTGCCGAAATTCGGCCAGGACGAATCGCCGGCCGCGGTCGCCTGGGTGAACCGGACCTTGCAGGCGTATACCGACGCCCTGAAACAGGTGCCGAACTGCCCGCGCAACGGCATTTACGCCGCCGGCTATTACGCGCTCAACGTCAACGACATTTACGGCAAGAAGACACCGGCCCTGCCCTCCGGCCGCTTGCGCGGCGTTCCGTTGGCCAACAGCGTCACGCCGCACTATGGCATGCAGTTCGCCGATCTGCTCTCGTCGCTGAATTCCGTCGCCGGGGTCGATTTCGTCGAGTACGCGCCGAACGGCACCACGGTCACCTTCACGATCGACGCCGCGCTGTTCCAGGGACCGGGCGGGGTCCGCAATCTGGCGAGCATCTTCAGCACCTATTTCAAGAAGGGCGGCATGCAGTTCCAGCCCAACGTCATCAACCGGGAAATCCTGCTGGATGCGTACGAGCACCCGGAGAAATATCCCTATTTGCTGGTGCGGGTCGCCGGTTACTGCGCGTACTTCAACGACCTCTCCGACGACTTGAAAAAGATCATCATCAATCGCACTTGTTACAGTTGATCGCGGCCCCTCGCCGCGCGAAAAAACGGGAAGATTAAAGCCGGTTCGCCGGCTTTAATTTTTCGGCGGACACACTGTCGCGCTTAGCGGAAGATTGTCGCGAAAAACGCGACCATTTCCCGCCACGAATCGGCGTCGGCCGCGGCGTTGTAAGCCACGCCCTTGGCCGGATCGCTCCCGGCCTCTTTTTGCGTGAAGGCGTGAACCGCTCCCGGGTAGGAAACGAAACGATAATCGACCTTGGCGTCGTCCATTTCCTTCTTGAACAACGCGACCTGCGCCGGCGGAACGACCGGATCGTCGGCCCCTTGCAGGACCAACAGCCGGGTCTTGATCTGTTTGGCGTCCGCCGGGTTGGGCGTATCCAGATTGCCGTGAAAGCTGACGACGCCGGCCAGATCCGCGCCGCCGCGGGCCAGTTCGAGCACCGCACCGCCGCCGAAGCAATAGCCGATGGCCGCCACGCGCCTGGCATCAACCAGAGGACTGGCTTTGAGCCGGGCCAGCCCCGCCGCGGTGACGGCGCGCAACAGCGCCCGGTCGGCCCGGAATTTACCGGCGGCCGCGCCCGCCTCCGCCGGGTTTTTCGGCCGCAAATCCTGGCCGTAGATATCCGCGACCAACGCCACGTAACCGAGTTCCGCCAGTTGTTTGGCCCGTCCCAATTCGTAATCGGTCGGCCCCATCCATTGATGAACGACCAGCACGCCGGGACGCTTGTCCTTCCCGGTATCGTCGTAAACCAGCCGGCCGGCCAAGGTGGTTCCCGCATGCGAATAGGGCGCCGGTTCGACCACGATTTTCGCCCAGGCCGAGGTCGCGGCCAGCGTCGTCAGAATTAACGCCAGAATCATCGTTTTCATTGCCGCCTCCGTTCTACTTGCAGATTAATCATGCCGCGGGCGAAATTCATTCCGCCCGACTAAAAAACGCTTGGGGGATTGCGGTGGGCGGCGTCCGGTTCGGGTGCCTATTGCCGAAAAGCGTCGATCGCGATATAGGCTTCTGGATGCATTTTTTCAGAAGTAATATTTTCTCCCGGCGGGCGGGAAACAAGACAAACCGAAAGAGGCGGCAACAATGAAAACCTGGCTGTGGTTGGCGGCGCTGCTCCTACTGGCGATCTTCACAACGGGCTGTTCCTGCGACGATGACGATGACGACAACGACTCCGGCGGTCAGGATGACGACTCCGGCGACGATGAAAATGACGACGACCAGACGGACGACGACGCGGCCGATGACGACGTCTGCCGGCTCGATTCATATACCGGCGATTACGGCTGCGACGGCGTCGACGACTACTGCGCCGACTACACCTATGACGCCGACGGCAACCAGACGTCGGAAATGCTGGACGACGGTTGCGACGGGCCTTCGCAAGACGATTATTGCGCCACCTATGAATACGACGCGGCCAACCGTTTGCAGCACGAGGAACGGGATATCGATTGCGACGATGTCATCGACACCTGCGGCGATTACGAATACGATGCGAACGGCAATCAAATTCTGATTCAGTTGGACAACGACTGCGACGGCACGCCCGATTGGTGCGATGCGACCGAATTCAACGCCGAGAACCAGGCCGTCTCCTACGAACTGGATACCGACTGCAACGGCGTTCCGGATACGTGCGGCACCTACGAATACAACGCGGACGGGCTGGAAACAGACCTGCGTGAAGATACCGGTTGTGACGGAACGAATGACTGGTGCGTTCATTGGACGTACGATGCGAACGGACGGGTGGCGACCTATCAAGGCGACACTGGGTGTGACGGGACTCCCGAATTCTGCTCGGAATACGTCTACGACGAACAAGGCCACGAGATTGGTTACAATCTCGACGACAACTGCGACGGCCCGTCGCCTGACGACTATTGTTCGACCTTCGAGTTCGACGAGAATGACAACTACGTGTCCGAATCCGATGACAACGGCTGCGACGGCACCGTCGACGACTGTTGGGAATATGTCTGGGATTGCGAGTGAAGCGACTACCGCGCCGCTAAAAAACGATCCGGTCGGTTCAGTGAACTACCACTGCGCATCGTGGTCGCAAAAGTCGGCCAGGGCGGCAGCGAAATCCGCGCCGGGGGCCAGCGTGCGGCAACCGGGAATCGCTTTGGCATAGAGCGCCGCCACCGCGGCGGGATGCAAGTCGTCACCGCCAGGCTGCAACAGAGTCGGCACCGCCAGCGCGCGCAATTCAGCGAAATCATCGAACGGCTGGGCGCCCGCGGCCAGGAACGCCGTCGTCGCGGCGATGCTGCCCGCGTCGAAACCGTCCAACATGGCCAAAGCTTGATCCCGCATCTCGGGCGGCAGGTTCCCGTACAGCGGGCGCAACACGTCGACTCCCTCGGCCGGGGCGCGGCGGCCGAGCGCGTCGGCCAGGCCGAACGCCATCCGTTGCACCTCGGTCAATCCGCGTTGAGCGCCGGCGTATACCGGCATCGCCATTACCAGTCCCGCGACCCGCTCCGGCCGGCGCAAGGCGAAACGAAGCGCGACCCCCGTCCCGCCGGAAACGCCGCCGACCACGGCGCGGGGCGCTTCGAGTCGATCCAGAAGCGCCGCCAGATCGTCGGCAAGCCTATTCCACGAAAGCGGCCGCGCATCCCACGATTTGCCGCTGGCGCGCAGATCGGGCGCCACGACGCGAAACCGCGCCGCCAGCGGCGCCACCAGGCCCCAAGCGGCCGTATGATCGGCCAGCCCGCCGTGCAGCATGACCACCGGGCGACCGGCGCCGTCCTCGACGACAAACAGTTTGGTCCGATCGCCGGTAAACCATAATTCGCGCATGGTTCCTCTTTTCAGAAGCCGCAACCACTGTCGTCGTTGTCGTCATCATCATCGTCGCCGGCCGCATCGTCGTCGGTTTCGCCGGCGGAATCGTCATCATCGTCGCCGGCCGCATCGTCATTGGTGGCGTCGTCATCGGGGGGCGTGGCGTCGTCGTCTGCCGTGTCGTCATCCAAAATGGTGCCGTCGTCGGGCGTGCCGCAGTTCGACAGCGTCAGGCCGAGCTCGTAGTTCGAAAAATTCGCCACCTCGTGCACCGGTTGCCAATTCTTGCCGATGAGCCAGCCGCCGCCCGGATTGATGTACATCGCCGGGTCGCCGCCGCCGGCCGCCGAAAGCGCCCAGTACCAGAACACGTCGGTTTCCCAGGTGACCCAATCGAGATACAGCATCACCCAATAATGCCCGGGCGGCAGGCCCGACGCGGTGTCGGTGGCGAACAACGTGATGCCGTTATGGTAGTCGCGGTCGAACGAAATGCGCGGATCGTTGTACGACCAGTAATCCGACCACACCGGCGCGTCGCCGCCCTCGGGATAGCCCGCCGGATGGCCGTCCTGATCGCGGTAGATCAACACGTGAAAACCGGTCGCGTGCCCGGGATCGCCGCCATCGGTGCCGCAACCGTTGAAGTCGAAGCGGTCGATCACCCACCGCTGATCCGTGGGCACGGTGAAATCCTCCGCCGAATAGGCGTTGTAGTTCGCGTAATCCTCCGCGAACTGGGTGGACAAAACGCCGGTGACCGGCTCCAGGTCCATTTCCTGGTGCAGATATTCGCCGCAGGTCAGACAGGTTTGCTCCCACCCGCAGGCCTGACCGGACGCCGCGCAGTTGACGCAGGCCGCGCCGCCCGTGCCGCATTGGTTGTCCGCGGTGCCCGGCTGACAAAGGAAGCCGAGGCAGCAGCCGTCGGGACAGGTCGCGGCATTGCAGGCCGCGAAGAGCGGCGTCGCCGGCCCGATCCAGAACAACAAAACGACGAAGGCCGGAAAAATCGCGCGAAACCAAATCGAATAACGGTTCTTTGGCGGCTTCATTTTCTCTCCCTGGTCGGTCGACCGCGCCGGTCATTCGGCGCGGCGGAGCCGTCGGAATTTTTATGGATCGCATCGTACACAATCGCCGGGAAAAGGCCAAACGGCCATCCCGGCGAAACCGCAAAATATTGATTGGCGCGATTCAGCCGCGCACGCAGAAAAAGGCTTGCGCCATGAAACCCTTGCTTTCGGGAAAAATTTCCGCGCAACCGAAACCAAGCAGCCAGACTCCCAAGGTCGTATCCCCGTCTGGATATTGGATCGGCGTCGTCGACCAGTATCCGTTGTCGCTGCCGCTCAGCTCGTTCGGCCAATAATACCCGTCCGCCGGCCCATCCCCGCAATAGCAACGAATGCAATCGTCCAAACACGATTCGACGATACAGTTTTCCGTCACCCCGCAAGCGCCGTCTTCCTCCATGTTCGGACAACCGCGTACCAACGAGCGAAGTTCGGTGATCGTCGGCAACCGCCAATCGGTGAAACCGCCGCCGACCATCCGTTCGCAATAGGATTTCGCTTCATTCCAGAGCATCCGGTTTTCCTCATCCTGGGCCTGGACCTGCCAGGTCAGCCCGGTCGAGGAATCCAGCCACACTTGGCCCGCGGGAACGGTATCGGCCGCAGTGTCATCGCCCGCGTCGTCGTCACCGCCGGTGTCGTCGTCGTTGTCATTGTCGTCGTCGTCGCCGCAGGTAAAGGCCGCCAACGTCAAAAAAGCGAAGAGTACAAGTCCCCAGATAAACCGATCGCCGGTCATTTTAATACCTCCCGCCAAGATCATGTTCGAAATGGAATGACTTTATTTTAAATTGGCGACCGTATCGTTGGCAATTCGCCCCCATTGGCCTTGCTTCATTCGCCGGAAAGAAAAGGGAAGCAACATCGGAACATCCTCCTGATACCGGCGATAAGCGGCGCCGAACTGCGCGACCAGATCCCGTTCCTCCCAGCGGGTGGCGACGACGATCCAGGCCGTGAAGAGCACGTTGGAGAGAAGCATGTCGGTCGTGAGGGCAGGTACGGACCAGAAGGCGATGAGTACGAAGAAGTAGAGCGGGTGCCGGACGAGGCGATAGGGCCCCTGGATCGCGAGTCCCTCCGGCTGATTGGTCTTGCCGTGTAGGTGCGCCCGCAACGGGGATAGCCCCAGCGGATCGAAGCCTCCCTTACCCAGGGACCAGGCTCCCCAGAAGAACCCCGCCGCGGCCAGCAGCGACAGCCCCGTCGGCAGCCAACGGACCGGACCCGTCAGCGTGAAGAGCGTCTCGTCCGTCCGCTGCCAGAAAACCACCAGGAGGGCGAGCGCCACGCCGGAAGCGATCGCGTAAACGGAAGGATAGAAGTAGGCAGGGATAAATGAGCTGGCCCAGCGCTTAAACTTACGGCGGATCATGCCGCTGTGCTGGACGAAGAACAGCAGGCAGAGGAAGGCGTCGAGCGACAGGCGTTCCGCCGACGAAAGCGACGTAAAAGCGGGGCCGATGCCGGGGAAATGAAGCAACAAAACGATGGACCCGCCGCCGACCAGGATGGCGAACGCGATCAACACATAAGCAACCAGGTTTTTCATGACTTTCCTCCTGCCCATCGAGCAGACTGTTGAAAAAGGCCGTCCTGGCCTTTTTCAACCGCGCTCAACAAAAAGCGTGGTTTTTATTTCGCTTCATTTTCGGCAATTTCGGAAGTTGCCGAAAATGGCGATCCATCCCTGAATCGCACGCCGGGTGTTTTTCAACACCCGGCTAGGGCGCACTTCGTTGCGCACCGAACCAGACGTTTCCCGACTGCTCAAGGTTACAGAAAATCTCACCGCCGGTTCCTGTAACCTCGACCGCCCGAAATACGTCTGGTATTTGAGCGCCGAGAATGGCCGGCGCATGACAGACAGGAGGAAAAATGTCCATTGACGAAAAGACGACGCTCTTGGTATGCATCGGAGCAGCGATGGCCGCCAACTGCGGACCCTGCTTCGAGCACTACTACGGTAAGGCAACGGCGGTAGGCATCACCGCCAGTGAGATCGCCGAGGTCCTCGAGGTGTCGGCGAAGGTGAAGAAGGGGGCCCACCTCGCGCTGCTGAACCGCATCAGCGACCTGATGAAGGGCAACGCGAAGCGGGACGCGCCCTGTGGTGAGCCGAACACCTCTGGTTGTTGCTGCGGGTGACCACACCAAGGAGACGAGGCTTGGACTGGTGGGAACTTTATGATCGCTGGTACGGCCCGGTGCGGGCGTTCCTGGCCGCGCGCCTGCGCGATGAAGCGGCGGCCGACGATCTGGCGCAAGAGACATTCGCCCGCGTTCACACATCCCTGGCCGAGTTGCGCGATCCGGAAAAGGCGAAGGCCTGGGTATTTCGCATCGCGCACAACCTATATGTGGACCGGGTGCGCGCGGGTCAGCGGGAACCTTCGACGACCAACGAAGACGAAGAGGAATCGCGCACGGAAGATCCCGCCAGCGAGGCGTTCGTCGGCGAGATCGAGCGCCAGGAGATGAGCCAATGCGTCCGGGACAAGATCGCCTTATTGCCCGAACCGCTCCGGACCGTGCTCGTGCTGTTCGATCAAGAGGAGTTTTCCCACCAGGAGATCGCCGAGCTGCTGGGCCTGAGCATCGGCGCGGTGAAGGTCCGACTGCACCGCGCTCGGCGGGCGCTGAAGGAAATCCTCCAGCGCGAATGTTCGTTCGAGATCGACGGGCGCAGCGTCCTGGTGTGCAGCCCCTGTAAACCGCCGGCGGATCCGCGCGACAAACCTCAATGGTAATTGTATTGCCTCCCTCCATCCGCCAATCGCCGTCGCTGACCGAGCTTTTCGCCTCGTTCCTGCGGCTCGGCGCGACCGCCTTCGGCGGGCCGGCGATGATCGCTTACATCCAAAAACTCGCCGTGACAAAAAAGGGTTGGTTGACCCCGGAGGATTTCAAGAACGGCGTGGCGCTGTGCCAGACGATCCCCGGCGCGACCGCCATGCAGTGCGCCGCCTACGTCGGCTGGCGAACCCGGGGTCTGCTGGGGGCCATCGCCGCCTTTACCGGCTTCGGCTTGCCGGCTTTTTTGGTCATGGTCGGACTCGCGATCGTGTATCGCCGGGCGGCCGGCCTTCCCGACTCGGCCGCCGCCTTGACCGGGTTGCGCGTGATCGTCGTGACGTTGGTCGCGAACGCGACCTGGACCTTCGGTCGGTCGTGGGTGAAGGACTGGCGGGAAGCCTTGCTGGTTTTCCTGGCGGCGGTTTTTTTCCTGTCCGGAATCAGTCCCTTCGCTTGTCTGCTCGGCGCGGGCGTGGCGGGCGGCGTTTTTTTCCGAGACCGGAAGAACGAAAGCGCCGGGCCGGTAGTCTCGGACGACCGTTCGTCATGGTCGCCGCTGCTTTTGCTGGTCGCGGCCGCGGTCTTTCTCGTTATTTTTCTCGCCTGGGATCGGAAGTTGGCGACCATCGCCTTGATCATGATGAAGGTGGACGCCTTCGCGTTCGGCGGCGGTTTCGCGGCCCTGCCGCTGATGCTTCACGAAGCGGTCGGTGTGCACGGGTGGCTGTCATCGTCCGCCATCATGGACGGCATCGCCCTCGGACAAGTGACGCCGGGGCCGATCGTCATCACGGCGACCTTCATCGGTTATCAGGCCGCGGGCGCCGCCGGAGCCGTCGCGGCGACGGTCGGCATTTTCCTGCCGTCGCTTTTCATCGTCACGTTTGTCGAGCCGTATTTCCGGCGCCTGCAGTCCTCGCCCACTTTTCGCGGCGTGACCAGGGGCCTGACGCTGTCGTTCGTCGGGCTATTAATTTCGGTGACCATACACTTCGCCCAGGCGGCGCCGTGGAGCATCCGTTCCGGGATCATCGCCGCGCTGGCGATGGCGGCGCTGCTTTGCAAGGTCGATCTGCTTTGGGTCGTCTTGGCCGGCGCCGTCGTTTCGGTGATCCTGCTTTAGCAGGCTGTTGAAGAATCGACTTTCCGGCATGATTTTTCGAAGTGAAGCGGGTTGATGGCGGTTGCGGCAGCAAAAACGGCGATCGCTGGTGGGATATTTGGTGCCGCCGGGGCGGCGCGGGCCGCCCGGCGGGCGGCTCGA
>JAAYVF010000095.1 GCA_012517325.1 Myxococcales bacterium
CCCTCCGACGTCTGCCATCCCTCGACCAGCACGAGCAGATCGCATCGGCGAAGCATCTCGATCCCGCCCCGCAGAAAGGCGTCTTCGGAAGCAACCCCGGACATGAACGCCGAATTGGTATGGGGGCAGATGACGGCATAGCCCAGTTCCCAGAGCCGGACCGAGACGCAGCGGGCGGCCTGGATGTTCTCCATGATCTCGTTGTGGGTGCGGCCCCTGTATCTTCCGGCGACATACGCGAGCTTCATCATTCGACCTCCGACACGGACGCGCCTTTGACCTTGCGGGCGGAAAACCGGGACGAAACCGATTGCTCGGCCAGGGACTCCAGTTCGGTCTGCAGCAGCCGGAACCTCGCGGCCGGCATGTCCTTTCGGATCGATTTCAAAACGGTTTCCAACTGCTTGTTGTCCACGGCGAGAAGACGCGAACGAAGGTCGCCTTCGGACAGGCCGATGTTTTCGGACAAAAAGACGATCGTCTCTTCCGCCGGGTAGGTCAGGCTTTTCACCGGGTAGACCGAATAGTGGACGCCGTTGCTGTCGAAGGATCCCTCGTGTTCGATCCGCGCCTTCAGGATGGTTTCGAGATGGGACTTACGGGCGTACAGGATCTTCGCCTTCGCGGCGACCTCCTCCCGTTCCCGGGCGACGGCGTCGATGTCGGATTCGTCCCGGCAGAGAAAATCCACTTCGCCCAGCAGGGCGCGGTGAAAGGCGGGGCATTCGGACGACACGTCGCAGTAGACGCAGTTGGGTCCGAGGTTGGCGGGCCACTGCGTCGCGGATTCGATTTGCCTTCCCACGGTCTCGATGAAAGCCCGGGCGTCCTCAATCTGTTCGTCGGTGCGGGAGGTCTTGATTCGCACGCCGTGGCGAAGCATGTGGAATTCCAGTTCCACGTTCGGAAATTCCGGGAACAACTCCCTTGCGGCGAGTTGGTAGACGGACAGTTGCAGATCGGAGTCGACCTCCTCGCGGGAGAAGATGAGCCGGTTGGTCTTGTAATCGACGATCCGGATGGTGGAGTCGTCGACCCTGTCGATCCGATCGATGTATCCGAGAACCTCGAAGGAGCCGACCGGGATGCGGAATTTTTTCTCAACGGCCAGCAGGGTCGAGTGGTCGAACTCCGGATTCGCGGCCAGGTAGTTTCTGAGAATGGCTCGACCGTCCTCGAACAGCTTCGGATCGGTCAGCCCGGAGGATGCCCATTTTTCCTCGAAGACGGCCAGAGCCCGCTCTTTGCTCATCACCCCGACGTATTTTTCCGCGGCCAGCGCCTTGTAAAACGCCTCCAGGGTTTCGTGCATGAGCGATCCGAATCGCAGGGAATCGTTGGGCGTGGTCTTTTCGCCCAGGACATACTGTCGGTAGAAGCTCATGGGGCATTCAACGTAACGGCTCAGCCGGGAATAGCTGAGATACTCGTTTTTGAATCCGCGAACGGTTTCGGCGGTCATTGGGAAACTCCTTTCTTGTCGTTGGCCTTTTGCCATTCGACGCACATGAATTCGTCGCCCCGGGCGCAGGCGCCGTTGTCGATGTAGAAAACACATCGCTTGCCGTCGGCCTCGGGGTAGTAGTGCTCGCAGGTGAATTGCTTGCGGTCCCGATCGTCGAGCCTGCGGAAGGCGACGATCTTCGCGTCGAAGGTTTCGACGATTTTGCGTATGGTCCACACGTCCTCAGGGGTCAGTTCGAGGCGGTCCTTGTCGGTGTGCTTCGGGACGAGGTAGATGTCCCCGTGCTCTTTGGTCCGGAACCGGACCTCGCACTCCAGCTTCTTGAACGACTCGATATCATCGAGAACGGAGCCCTCCGGGTCCTCGTTGAAATCGGCGAGATCGGCGCTGTCGCCGCCGACGGCGGCCGGCGCCTGCGGAGCCGACGACGGCGACTCCGCATCGAACGCTTCCAGCCGTGTGGTCTTCACATCGGGTGGCTTGGGCAGGGGATTGCCGAACAGGTCCGTATCGGCGTTCGCCCATTGGCGAAGTAGCTTGCTCATGACAAATCTCCGATGCGATGTGAGGCGGGATGCGATTTGCTATGGAAGTTGGGCGAAAAGCCCGTGTAACCCGGGATTTTCAAAAGGGTACAAAAAGGTAACGCAAAAAATCGCCGTGAAATCGAAGAGATAAACTCTTTTTGTAACCTTGTAACTACTGTAACTGTAGAAAGATATACCCTCGTATGCGCGAGGCTCATTTCCGCGTAATTAACGCTAAATATTTTTTCTTTCTTATAAGGCGTGTGTCGTTTCGTCGATTTTGAAAAGGTACAGGTTACATTTGGCGAAAAGCTGTTTGATGTCGTGTGGTTATGGCGTAACCAAGGCGTACCCCGGTGAAACCTCAACTTGGTTTCGTAACTTCCGCCAAAACCACCCGAACCGCCTTCGGTCGTCGGGGCGTCATGGCGCAAAAAGGTTACAAGCGGTGAAAAGTGCATGTGTTTCGCTGAGTTGCGTCGTAACCCGCCCGTAACCGGGGAAAAGTGACGATTTTTCATTGCTCGAACGCCTCCCTGACGCTGTCGGGCAGCTTCGCCATGTCCAGCTTGAGGGATTTGCGAACCGCGCCGTTGAAACGATGGGGGAAGTTGCAGGCGACGAAGAACGCCTCCTCCTTGAACTGGTCCAGGATCGTGTTCCTTCCCCACGCCTTGTCGCCGGTGCGCTGCCGGTGTTCCTTGGCCCAGATGCTGTAGATGCCGGAGAAGTAGAGGTAGAGATGGCCGTCGACCCAGTGCCGGTCGTAGAAATCCTGGGGCAACTGCCCCATGGCCTTCATGACGCACATGTCCTCGAGGAAGCCGCTGACGATGGTTTCGGATTCCTTTATCTCCTGGACCCGGTCTCCGTCCTTGCGAATCCAGTGGAGGAAGTCGACATCCTCCCGCAGCAGGAACAGCCCCGCCGCGGCGACCGCGTAACCATAGGCGTCCCGATCGGTGAGGCCATCGTCCTTGAGCTTCCGGCGCACCGTCTCCACGTTGTCGATGAAGGCGGCGGCGGTTTCGTGGTTTTTTCGAAGCAGCAGGTCGGTGACGATCGCCGAGGCGCCCTGGATGAGTTCGTTGACCCGCTGATAGAGGGAGTCGCGCCGTTCCAGGGTGGAAAGCTGGATGACCAGGCAACGTGAGAAAAGACCGTTGTCCTCGGGCATGTGCTCGCCGGTCAGAATGAGGGACCCGCGCACCGCCACGTCCCGGGTGCCGAAGTTGGCGGCGATCCCCTTGGTCGCGCCCACGAAGTTGTAGGCGTCGCGCAACACCCCGTCCTTGATGGCGACCCGCTTTTCGTTTCGGTATTCGTCGAACCAGACCGGCAGAGCGGAAAAATAGGACAGACGCCGGGAGATGCCGGTGGGGGTGGACTCGGCGATGTTCTTGCCGACGTCGTACAGCCCCCAGAACTGGGTGAGCCAGTTGGCCAGGGTGTTTTTCCCGCAGCCGCGCTTTCCATATAGGTAAAGGATGGGGAAGCTGTCGTACCGGGCGACTAGTTCCCGTTGGAAGACCAGGGCCAGGGTCCAGCCGACCGCGAGATAGGCCTTGTACCCGCCCAGGTTTTCGCGCATGGCGTCCAGCAGGTCGGCCGCGAGATTCTCCATTTCGGCCTGATCGGGATTGATGATCATGTAGGGGATCTCGCTGCCCGAGGACATGGCCTTCTTGCCCTTGTCGATGTTGCCGGAAAGGGCGGCCGGCCGGAGGCCCCTGCCGGGCGCGATCCAGAAAACGCCCTCGCCGTCGGGCTGATGGACCTGTCCGTTTTTGATCAGCGCATTTCGGAACAGCCAGGCGTCCTCGACGGCGATGAACCCGACGTGGTCGGGCTGCGCGATGACCTTCTCCGGGGTTTCGCTCTGGATGTCGGCCCAGAGGTGGGCCAGGTCCGCGTCAGAGCCGGTGTAGTTGAAATACCCGGCGTTGTTGCAAAAGGTCATGAAGGCGACGCGGCTGGCCATGCTGCGGGAGGTCATCACGATGCGCGGGCTTTCATGGCCGCCTTTGATGAAAACCACGTCCCGTTCGTATCCCTCGGCGGTCAACAGCAGGCTTTTAATCCGGATGACGAAATCGGTGATCGGCTCGTAGACCGGCTCGCCCTTGTCGAAGCCGCGAATGGCCTTGTACACGCCTCCGGATTCGATGACGCGG
>JAAYVF010000096.1 GCA_012517325.1 Myxococcales bacterium
CCGTCATTCGCGCTTTACGGCAACTGCAGATCGCCGGACCCGCCCCGACGTTATGGCTTGCGATCCTGGCGCTCGGCCTTTGGCCGACGATGGAATGGGTCTTTTGCCGAATTCGAAAATCATTCGTTTCGGATGCGGAAGCGGCCAGCGCCATTTGGGATTCGCTTTGCAACCGACTCGGTTACGAACCGCTTTGGACTGATGAAGGAATCGCCAAGCGGCTCATGGTCGCTGTCTGGACCAAAGCGCGTCGCTCGGCTTTGAAAGAGATCAAGGCGCGAAGAGGCGCGGTCAGTTTCGACGCGCTGTTTCAACTTGCCGACGAAGCCGCCGACGATCTCGACTCCGATGACGATGAAATTGCACAACCGAATCGCCTCGTCTTTCGGGCTCCGATTCAACTTTCGACGACTGACCGTCTCGACATATCCCTTGACGAGTTGAAAACGCGCCTGGTTCGGGACGCGGGTTTGTCCGCGCCGGACGCGGCGTTGCTCGTGGACCACATCGTGTTCGGTGCGAACCTCACCGAGATCGCCGCCGAGGGAGGCGTATCCCCCGCCGCGATTCGCCAACGATTTCATCGCGCTAAAGACCGACTTCGCAGAGCCGCAGAAAAAATCCGGTCGGGTGATGTCACGTTTTCGATTCTCGATGACTTGGGAATTCAAAGGGGCAATGAAGCCCCGGCCAAATCCAAATCGAACGGGAGAATCGCATGAAATTCGACCTTGAAGCGCTTCTGAGGAAAAACGCCGACTCCAGGCAGTACCGGCGCGTGCCCGGACTCTTTCGGCGTTGGGAACTCGAACATCTGATCAAACCGGGCTTCGAATACTTCGTCGAGGAAACGGGCAACGATGCGGGCGGCGAGATGCTGTACGCGCTTTTCTGCCGTGAGTTGACCGAGCAGGAGGCGCCGCGATGACCACCACCCGCCAGACCGTTTCCATCAGCGAAATCAACAGCCGCTTGTCCTGCCAGGTGAAACACGACTTCCGTTTCAACCGTCGTCTTGTACCCGCCGAGGAGCGCGAGGTGCTGACCCTCGGCAAGGCCATCCATATCGGTTTGGAGGGCTGGTACCTCACCCGCAACCTCGATCATGCCCTGCAGGCCATCGATGCCACAATCACCCTTGGCCCGGCGCTTCCTTTCGGATGGGCAGCCATCGTCCTCGGCGCACCGAGCCAGTCGCCGGAAGTGGTGGGGCTGTTCAAGTTCGGGGCGCTCGACCTCGTCCTGGCCCATGTGCGCGTGGACGGCGGCATCACCGGCGTGGGAGCGATTGAGCTTCAGCCGGGGATCAGCCAGCAGGCGGGGCGGCTTCGCATCTCCCGCTTCGGCAGCACCTGGACCACCGAGGCCGATCTGCTCGACGGCGCGGGCTATCAGGCCATGTCCCAGGTGGACGGGACGACCGGCGACATCCAGGTCATTCTTTACGCCCTGTGCTGCGGCAACCCCGTCGAGGCCTTTTTCGACAACTACATGGAAAACGCCGCGCCGGTGGATCAACCGGCGGTGGTGACCGGGTACGGCTATCCCAACCTCGGCTGCGATCTGCTCCTCGATGAGGACGGCGACCTGGCCATCTCGGTTACCGGCGATCTGGCGCTGACGCCGAACGGGCGGGTTTGCCTACTCCAGGATATCGCCGATCTCCTCGAAACCCTGCCCAAGGACCTGTTCGGTCATCCGGAATACGGCGCGGGCGTCGGGCGACTTTTCGGCGAAAGCTACAAGGCCGGATTCGTCCGTCACGTCGAACGGGCGGTGCGCGACGCTCTGATCAATGATCCGTCCGTTGCGCCGCGCCTACTTCCCGAAACAGTGCAGGTGGACATGGAACGCTACTCCGACACCGAGCTTTCCGTTTCCATCCGGGCTTCGGCTATTTCCGACGGCCAGATCGTTCCGCTCAACTTCGTCTGGCAATACGGCCTCGATGATGTGTCGCGGATATTCACGCGGGAGGCAGCACAATGATCATCCGCACTTACGATCAGATCGTCGCCGAAATGCTGGCCAAGATCGCGGCCCGTACGAAGCTCACCAATTTCAATGTCGGCTCCGTGGTCCGCACCCTGGTGGAAATCCTCGGCGCTGCCATTGCCGACCTGGGTGATCTGACGCTTGCCTGCCTTAAAGCCGGATTTATTGCCACGGCCACGGGGTACTGGCTCGATCTCAAGGCCAAGGAATTCGGCGTCACGCGACACCCGGCCAAGGCAACCGAGGGCATCGTCTATTTCTGCCGGACGGTCCCCAAGAACGAAAACATCGTCATCCCTGCGGGCACAATCGTTTCAACGCTCAAAGACCAGGAAGGCAAAGCCTATCGCTTCTTCACCAAGGACGAGGTGATCCTGGCGACGGGGACGACCGAGATCGCAGCGGCCGTCGTCGCCGAGCAACCCGGCGCGGCCCACAACGTCGGGCCCGGCTCCATCCAGAAAACCGCCGTCCACATCCGGGGCGTGGATCGCGTCGAGAACCGCGATGACTGGATCACCAGCGAGGGCAGCGACGAGGAAACCGATGCGTCGCTGAGGACCCGCTGCTTCCTTGCCTGGGAGGAACTGACCCAGGGCAGCACGGAGCG
>JAAYVF010000097.1 GCA_012517325.1 Myxococcales bacterium
AAAGCCCGATGCAAAACGGAAAATCGAAAGGGAACAACCAACTGGACGTGGGTCTATCAGGCCTCGGCTCCGAACTCTACGTAACCAAGGGGACATTTTTGCTGCACAGTTGAGGGGACATATTGCCTAAGTATAAACACCGGCTTCCAGCTCACCGGCGATCCGGCGCGCCTTGGCCTGGTTTTGCGTCCACAGCGAGGCGCCCAAGCCGTATGGCGAGGCGTTCGCGAGACGGACGGCTTCCGCGTCGGTCTCGACGACGAGCACCGGCGCGACCGGGCCGAAGGTTTCCTCGGCCGCGACCGGCATTTCGGGGCGGACCTGGGTCAACAGGGTGACCGGATAAAAATAGCCGCGCCCGGCGGGGATTTCGCCGCCCAGTTCAAGCCGCGCGCCGGCGGTCACCGAACGCGTGATCTGGTCGTGCAGCAGAAAACGCAAATCGCCCCGCGCCAACGGGCCGATCGCGGTTGTCTCGTCCAGCGGATCGCCCACCTTCAGTTGCCGCAATTGCGCCTTGAACAGCTGCAGGAACGGTTTGGCGACGGTTTCCAAAACGATGAATCGCTTGGCGGCGATGCAGCTCTGGCCGGCGTTGATCGTCCGCGCCTGCGCACCCGCCGCGGCGGCCCGTTCGAGGTCCGCGTCGTCCAGGACGATGAACGGATCGCTGCCCCCCAACTCCAGCACTGATTTTTTCAAGGCCGCGCCGGCCGCGGCGGCCACGCGACGGCCGGCCGTTTCGCTGCCGGTCAGCGTCACCGCGGCGACCGCCGGATGGGCGATCAGCGTTTCGGCCGTGGCGGCGGAAATGAGCAGGTTGGTGAAAACGCCGTCCGGAAAACGGCAATCCCGAAACAGGTCCTCGATCGCCATCGCGCATTGGGGCACGTTGGAGGCATGTTTGAGCAACGCCGCGTTGCCGGCCAGCAGCGCCGGCGCCGCGAACCGGAAGATCTGCCAGAACGGGAAATTCCACGGCATGATCGCCAGGACAATACCCAGCGGGTCGTAACGGACGTAACTTTCGGCGGCATCGGTCGCGACCGCCCGCGTTGGCAGGAATTCCGCCCCGTGCGCGGCGTAGAATTCGCAGACCCAGGCGCACTTTTCGATTTCGGCCCGCGCTTGCGCGATCGGCTTGCCCATTTCGAGCGTCATCAGCGCGCCCAACCGTTGGGCGTCCTGGCGCAGCCGCGCGGCCAGGCCCCGCAGCAGGGCGGCGCGCTTGACGAAACCCAGCCCGGCCCAGGCCGGAAACGCCCGTTGGGCGCGCGCCAGCCGTTGCTCGATTTCCGCCGGCGAAAGTTCCGCGAAAGTTCTGATCAACTGGCCGTTGGACGGATTGGTGCTGGCGATGGTCATCGAACCGTTTCCTCTCGAATGAATCGGGAATTAACATAGCACCGTCGGCGCGGAAGAAAACCGACGAAATGGATTTTTTCCGATCTTTCGCCGGCGGAAAATAGTTTGCGCCGGGTCTCTTTTTCAACACGGACGGTTGGTCTAGAATCACCGCCTGATTTTTTGTCTTTCAACAGCGAAGGTGAACCTACATGAATATCGGTCCGAACGATCCGTGCCCGTGCGGGTCGGGAAAAAAGTACAAGAATTGTTGCGCCGGCAAGGTCAAGGTGTTGCCGATCCGGCCGATCCCGCGGATCGTGCCGTCCGACGAACGTTGCGTCATTCCGGCGACGGCGAGCGGTAAGGCTTGCCGCGAGGTTTTTACCCGTTTGTGGAAATGGCTCGACGCCGCGGAAAACCAGGCCGAATGGCGGGAAATCTATCAGGACATCCCCGGATTTCTGGATGAGGATTCGGCCGCCGGCGATCCGGTCGGCGATATCCGGCACGATTGGCTGCTCTTTTTCTATCACGATCGCAACGGCCGGAGTTTTGCCGACAAATTCCTCGGCCAATTCGGGTCCGGGCTGACCGCCGAGGAGCGGGCGATTCTCCTGGCGCTGGCGGCCGAGCCGATCCGCCTGGTCGAATTCCGGGCAATCCGGCCGAATGGCGAGGCCCTGATCAGCGACATTTTTTCCGAAGAGGAATTCACGGTGCGGTTCGAAGGCGAACCGGGCCGGTTCCGCAAGTGGGAGCTGCGGCTGGTCCACCTGTGCGTGTTTGCGGACCGGATCGAATTCCTGGCCTGGGAACCGGTCGATCGTTTGTCGCGCGATGTCGTGCTGGACACCATCGAGGATTATCTCTTCGAGCTCGAAAGCGAGGATCCGCACGCCGATCACGTCGATGCGATTCACGAGTATTTCCCGGAAGTGCTGGCCGCGGTTGCCGATGGTTTTCAGGCCCCGGGCCCCGAGGAAGCGGACGAAGCCGCGCTCGACGGGGATCTGATTCTCTATCAAGCTTACTACCAAATGACCGCGGAAGGTGAAATCCGGCGGCTGCTGGCGGAACAGCGCGATTTTTGCCCGGACGAGGAAACCGAAAACGGCTTTTTATGGCTGGAGCGCCCCAAGGCGAAGGGCGCGAAGAGCGCGGAACCGCGCATCCTGGGCCGTGTCGTTTTCGAGGAGGAGGGACTGATCCTGGAAGCACCGTCGCGCGAGGATCTGGTCAAGGGCAAGAAGATGCTGGACAAGACCTTCGGCGATCGCCTCCGCCATGTCGAGGATTCCGAAATGGACCTCAATGAGCTGTTGCAAGAGGACGGCGCGGAACCCGATTTCGAGGATATGAAGCAGTACCTGGCCTCCTGGGTCGATGCGCCCATGGAGGAATTGGACGGCATGTCGCCGCGCGTCGCCGCCCGCGATCCCGAATTGATCGGCGTTTTGCGGGAATATTTGAAAGACCTCGAATACGCGGCCGAGAACCAATCGGATATCGTCGCCGACATCGAGCGGATTCGCCGGGAATTGAATCTCGCGGAGTAAGCCCGGATAAAAAAACCGCCCGCTTTTTCGGCGGGCGGTTTTTCGTTTAACCATCCGGAAGAATTTATTTCGCGTTCGGGAACGCTTTCTTCACTTCTTCCATCTTCACGCGCTTGCCGGTGTTGTCGGCGTTTTCGTTGCGCATTTTCATCATGGCGAGGGTCTTTTTGGCCACCCACCAACGGGTCAACGAGGTGCCTTCGACGATGTTGTAAACGCCGGCGTCGATGTCGTTGCCCTGGACCTGAATTTTCTCGGAGCCTTCGTTCTTGTAGGTGACTTTCACGACCTTCATCTCTTTGAAGCAGAAGATTTTGAATTCTTTGGCCTGCTTTTCGGGCACGTTGTTCAGAATTTCCTGCTCGTCATAGCTGAAATAGTCGAAATCGCCCTTTTTCAACATGATCTTGTTGGCGCCGTCCATGATCTCGTAGCCGCCTTCAACCGGTTTGCCGGTGACGGTCTTGCCTTCGACCTTCATTGTGAAGGAGTGCATCGGCTGGTTGGTCGAACGGACGAATTCCATTTCGACGGTCTTGTTGCCTTTTTTCTCGAACAGGGTGCGGGTGGTTTTGATCGCCGTGGTGCCGTCGACGGTCACCTTGGTGTTTACGTCGTGCTGCCAGCCGGTCGCTTCGCCGGCCTTGTTGCTGTACAGCCACCACCAATTGCCGCCGTCCAGTTCCGAGAGCGGGCCCGCGAACGCCAGGGTGGCAAAACCCAAAACCATCGCGAACGCCATTACCATCGTCAATTTGGACAAACGCATGAATTTCCTCCTTCTTGCTTTTGTGTTGTCGGTACGGATAACAGGTACCGCAAGTTTTTCGGAAAGAGCCAATAGACTAATCGTTTTCACCGTAATTTCAACATCCCTCGGCGACGAGGGCGAGTCGACCTAATTTCCGCCCCCTGGCGGGTTCAAACCCTCGATCAATCCCGGCACCTGCGCCGCACCTTCCGGCACGGCGATGCTCGAACCGGCGAAATCCTTGCCGATCGGCTCGGCGCGGCCGCCCAGGCATCCGGCGAGAAACAGTTCGGTCACCGCGAAAAACGACAGCCGGTTTTCCGGCCGGGCGAAACCGTGTCCTTCATCCGAATAGAGCACGTAGGTCACCGGGATATTGCTCAGCTTCATCGCCTTGACGATCTGGTCCGACTCCGCCTGCTTGACGCGCGGGTCGTTGGCGCCCTGGCCGATCAAAAGCGGCCGGCGGATCTGGTCGGCATGCGTCAGCGGCGAACGCGACGCGAGAAAGAGCACGCCTTCGTCGGTGCGCGGATCACCGACGCGCGTGTAGAAAACGTCGAGCATCGGCTTCCAGTAGGGTGGGATCGATTCCAGCAGCGTCTCCAGGTTGGACGGCCCGACGATGTCGACGCCGCAGGCGAACGCCTCGGGAGTCAGGGTCATACCCGCCAATGTGGCGTAACCGCCGTAACTGCCGCCCATGATCGCGACCTTGGCCGGATCGGCGATGCCCGCCTGGACGGCCCAGGCTACGGCGTCCATGAGGTCGGTCTGCATCTTGCCGCCCCATTCCTTGTTGCCCGCGTTGATGAAGTTCTTCCCGAATCCCGTCGAACCGCGGAAGTTTACGTCCAGCACCGCGTAACCGCGATTCGCCAGCCATTGGTGCATGGAGTTCAGACCCCACGACGTGCGCGACCAGGGGCCGCCGTGAACGTACAACACCAGCGGCAGCGGCGCCGCCGGCCGGGCGTCGCCGTCCGGGTCCGATTCTTGCGGCAGCGTCAGGTAGCTGACCAGCGACAGGCCGTCGCGCGCCGGAATGCTGACCGGATGCATCTTGACCAGCGGCAGATGTTCCAGGGCTTGCAGATTGGTAAAGAGAAATTTCGCCCGGCGGGCGCGATGATCGTAAAGGTAATAGCGCACCGGCCCGTCGTCCTTGACGTACGCCACGATCCAGCGGGCGTCGTCGACGGTGCGGTCGGTTACTTCCACGTCGCCGTCGTCGAGGCCGCGCAGGTATTCCAGGTCGGGGGCGATGGCCTGGTCCAGAGTCCGCCAGTGCTTGCGCTCGAAATTCGCGGCGACGGCCTGTACGGTTTTCTCGGTGGGATGGACCAGCGCGTCGCTGATGTCGGCGCGCGGATCCTCGGCCAGCAATTTCCGTTCGCCCGAGGCGACGTTCTGCCAGTACAACGCGGCGGTGTCGCGCTGGCGGCTGTCGAGCAGGTAAATGCCCGCGGTGGTTTTGTCGAAGCCGACCAGGTGGGTGGTCATCGCGTCGTCCGCCCCGATTTGCAGATACGGCTGCCACTGGCCGTCATCGGCCAATTTCAGGTATTCGAGTCCGCCGTCGGGGGTGATGCGGTCGGCGAAGCGGATGCGGTAATCGTCGTCGGTGACGAAATCGGCGAAACCGGGGTTTTGCATCGCCAGGGACAATTCGCCGGTCAGCAGATCGACGCGGTAGAGGTCGTGATATTCCGGCACGCGATTGTTGAGCGCGATCAGGATCGACGTCGGGAATTTCGGGCTGACGGCCTGGATGTCCGCGCGCACGCCGGGGTAGGGCGTCAGGTCGCGGTCGGAACCGTCGCGCAGATCCACGACGTGGACGCGCCAGTTTTCGTCGCCGTCCTTGTCTTGCAGATAGAGAACGTGCTCGTTGGTGTAGGCCCAGAAATAGTTGCGGATGCCGCGCTTTTTATCGCTCGTCACCGGCTTGGCCGTCGTGAAATCGTCGGCCGGACCGACCCAGACGTTCAGCACGCCGTCCACCGGCGCCAAAAAGCTGATCTTTTGCCCGTCGGCGCTGAGTTGCACGCCGGCGCGATCCGGGTTGCCGAACAACACCTGCCGCGGAATCAGCGGCGGGATGACCGGTTTGGCGGCGATCGCCGGAACGACCGGGGCCGTTTTCGCGGCCGCGCAGCCGAAGGCCGCCACGGCAAGAAGGAGCAACGAGAGCCAAAAAATGATCCGCCGGCCATGACGGCCCGAAAGCAAAGACATCGGCAAACCTCCGCCTGATTCAATGCAGGGTTAGATCAAGGGAAACAACCAGAAGTTAAACCCGTCGCGCCCGAAGCGCAACTTTGGGGATCGGAAGCGACCGGAGTGAGCGGCCGGTTCTTACTCGGGAATCACGGTCGATTCGGTGATCGCCAGGGCGCCGTTGACCCAAGCCTCGACGGTATAAGTTCCGGGGGCAAGGCCGGCGATCCGAGTGGCGACATCGAACGGGCATTCGCACCAGCAGGGTTCGGGAGTATATTCCACCTCGTCCAACCGGATGACATTGCCCGATATTTCCAGGGTGACATCGACGCGTTCCAGGCAGCAGTTGAAAACCGCGTTGACGTGCGTCACGGTCAGAATGCCGCCCTCGTAGCTGAAGACGAGATCCTGCGGCCAGTCCTCTTTGCCGGCTCCCGATCCGTCCTTACAAGAGCCGGTTTGCGTGTCGACGATCGAGGGGCCTTGCGTATCGTCATCGCCGTTGTCGTCATCGCTCTGATTGTCGTCATTGTCGTCGTCAGCGGCGGTGCCGCTGTCGTCATTGTCATCATTGTCGTCATCGTCGCCGCAGGAGAAGACAAACCAACCGATCGCGCCGACCAGCAGGGTCAGGATCAATAAAAAAGATTTTTTATCCATGGTCATCCTCCTGAAGAACGAAACCCTGTTCCTATCAAT
Source organism: Myxococcales bacterium (assembly GCA_012517325.1). Lineage (NCBI taxonomy): Bacteria > Pseudomonadati > Myxococcota > Myxococcia > Myxococcales > Myxococcales bacterium. The sequence goes on from JAAYVF010000097.1 coordinate 6,577, forward strand.
ACTACTTTTTAATCGAAAAACCAATATTCCGGTTCCGGCGCGGCCGTGATAATTTGGCCGGGAGCCAAACGGAAACGAGGAGCCATGCCGCGCCTGATCATGCACCTGGATATGGATGCGTTTTTCGCCGCCATTGAGCAGCGCGATCATCCGGAATACCGCGGCAAGCCGGTCGTGGTCGGCGCGCAGCCGGGCGGGCGCGGCGTCGTCGCGACGTGTTCCTACGAGGCGCGGCGCTACGGCATCCATTCGGCGATGCCGATTTCGCAAGCTTACAAACGTTGCCCGCAGGCCATTTTCGTCACCCCCGACCATCACCGATACGTCGACGTTTCGCGGCAAGTGATGACGCTGCTCGAAACCATTTCGCCGCTGGTCGAACCGATTTCCATCGACGAGGCGTTCGTCGATATCACGGGGCTGGAAAAATTGTTCGGCTCGCCGGCGGACATCGGCCGCCACGCCAAGGAACTGATCCGCCGCGAAACCGAACTAACGGCCTCGGTGGGCATCGGCCCGAACCGGCTGATCGCCAAGATCGGCTCGGACCACCGGAAGCCCGACGGCTTGACCGTGGTCGCGCCGGAAGAGGTGTTGGATTTCCTGGCGCCGCTGCCGGTTTCGCGCTTGCGCGGCGTCGGCCCGCGCGCGCTCAAGGAATTGCAGCAACTGGGCATCCGCACCGTCGGCCAATTGCGCGCCTGGCCGCCGGCGGCGCTGGCCGAACGGTTCGGCGAACGGTGGGCCGCGGAGTTGCACGCGCAATCCCGCGGCATCGCCTCGGCGGAAATCGGCGGCGAGGAACAACGCAAACAGGTGTCGAAGGAAACCACGTTCATGGCCGACGTCGACGAGCCGGCGATCATCCGCGACACCCTGCTGGAGTTGTCCACCGGGGTGGGTCGCGCGGCGCGCGGTGAGGAGCTTTGCGGCCGGGTGGTGACCTTGAAAATCCGCCTGGAAGGATTCGAAACGCATACGCGGCAAACGCGGCTGGATCACGCGACCAACAGCGATCGGCGCATCTTCGCCGCCGCGATGAAGCTGTTCGCCGCGAGCGGTTTTGCCGGGCGGAAAATTCGCCTGCTCGGCGTCGGCCTTTCCGATTGGGAAAGTGCGCCGTGCCGGCAACTCGATCTGGATTTTGTCGCCGATACCAAAGAAGCGAAGTTGTTCGCCGCGGTGGATCGGCTGACCGATCGTTTCGGGCGCGGCGTCATCGGCCTGGGCGGCGCCGGATTGAAAAAGCCTTCGCGCGAGGAATGAACGACCCCTTAAAAAGGAAGCGGGGGTGCGGGACCAAAAACCACACCCCCCTTTGAGGAAGAAGCCTTTGTCTATCTCACCATTGACCTTCGCAGGTCAACAGAACGAAACCGCGAACCAACCTTTATCAAAGGTGGCGAAAAAACATTTCGATTTGATAACAACCCCGTCGATGAGAAGATGCTAGCCGAGTTTCGAAATCGATGTCAATCAATTCCTGGCGAGGCGATGTTTTTTTCGGCGATCGTTCGGCCGGTGGTCGGAGATGCATTTAAAATTGTAACTATCGGTAATGGAAGAATAATAGTCGCATAAGAAAAAATGTAAGGAATGCCCTGGCATCCCTTTTTCGCTTGAATTATTAGGAATTTACTCGGCCAGGGAATTCCTGATTTGCGCTACCCAATTCCGGATGCGAACCGGGGATTGTTCGGGCTGATTGTCCTGATCCAGCGCCAGTCCGACGAAGCGGCCACCGCTCACGGCATCCGAGGCCATAAAGCCGAAACCTTCGGTCGAAAATTTCCCGATGATCGTTGCCCCGCGAGCCAACAGGCGGTCATAGAGATAGCCCATGGTGTTCAGAAATTTATCGGGGTATTCCTTTTGATCGCCGAGACCGAATAAGGCGAATTTGGTGTCGTAGCGCTCCGGATTATCCAGCTTGGCCAGGAAATCCTTCCATTCTTCCACTTCCCCGATATCCCACGTGGATGTCCCCAGGATAACCAGGTCGTAGTCGTCCAGATCTACTCGGTCGACTTCATTGATGTCCTGCACGATGGCATTTCTTCCGAATTCGGATCGAATCGCCTCGGCTATTTCCCTGGTATTGCCGGTGATCGAGCCGAAGAAAACGCCGATGTTTTTCATCTGGCTTCTCCTTTTTTTAAAAGCGGTTTCATTCCCATGAACAACGCCATTTCAAGAAGTTCCCGTGTCGCTGTTTATAATATAGGTGCGGCCGTTTAGCCGGTCAAGCATTGGAGTTGATAAAACATTGTAATATCAATATATTACAGATATTGAGAATGAGTATAAATATTGCTTTTGAATATTTCCCAAAATCCCGGAAGGCTGAATATTTTTGAATCGGTATTGAAAAACCGCTGGAATATTTTTTCAAAATCAAATTAATTCGATGAAGATTCAAGATGTTACAAAATAATGAGGAATGATGTTGCAAAAGCATTTTTCTTGAATAGAATGGGCGCACAATTCATTGAATTGAGGAATCAATGCCAAAAAAACCGTTTGAGCAACTTGCCGCGCGGCAAAAGCAGAAAATTTATAAAATCAGCCTCGAGTTGCTGGCCAATAACGGCTATGACCGGACCAGCATCAAGATGATCACCAAGCGGCTGAAAGTCGCCGACGGCTATCTGCATTATTACTTTTATGGCAAGGAAGACCTGGTCAAATGGGCCTTGGAAAACGGGCTGGATAGTTGGATGGATCACTTCCGAGTCCATGTCGAGCAACGGCATCCGAAAGACTTGTACGAGTTGTATAAATATTCGATCGCGCAGATGATCCGTTTCACGCGGACGCACCACGATCTTTTCGCCGCCTATATGCGGTTGGTGGACGAACCCCATACCGCATTGGCCAAATACCTGTACGAAAAAATCTCCTGGATCGATAAATTGTACATCAAGGCCATCGAGGACGAGATGGAAAAGGGCACCCTGCGAAGCGACGTGCCCGCGCCGTTGATCGCCGCGATTCTCGATGTGATCAACACCCGTTTTCAGGAGTATTGTTACAACCCTGGGCTCGACCCCATCGGGGTGTCGAAAATGGACGATTCCCAGGTGAACGAGCTGACGGATAAAGTGCTGTCGATCCTGCGACACGGTCTGAATCCGCAACCGGCCGGCTGAAATTTTCTTTTGATCCGGCAAGCGGCGGGTCAGATCGAAAAACTCGCCTGGCCCGCGGTAAAAAATCGTCCGACCCTTGACTTGTCTCTTTAATTCAATATATTTGCAATGCCTACCATAAAGGTAGGGATTGTTTTGCAAAGGAAAGGCCTGCCGGGAATGGAATCGATTTATCTGGATCACAATGCCACCACACCGGTCGATCCGCTGGTTCTCGAAGCAATGTTGCCCTACCTTCAGGGCTCGTTTGGAAATGCCAGCAGCATTCACAGCTTCGGCCAGGCGGCGCACAAAGGCGTGGAAGGAGCGCGTGAAAAAGTCGCGCATTATCTCGGCTGCGAACCCAAGGAAGTGATCTTCACCTCCGGGGCGACCGAAAGCGACAACCACGTGCTCGTCGGCGTCTCCGAAGCCATGAAGAAGAAGGGCAAACACCTCATCGTCAGCGCGATCGAGCATCCGGCGATCCTCAGCACGGCCGAGCGGCTCGAAAAAATGGGCTACGAGGTCACGCGGGTCGGCGTCGATTCGCGGGGTGTCGTTTCGCCCGAAGCCGTGCGCGCGGCCTTGCGCGACGATACGATTCTGGTTTCGATCATGTACGCCAACAACGAGACCGGCGCGATTCAGCCGATTGCCGACATCGGCCGGATCGTCAAGGAGCGCGGCATTCTTTTTCACACTGATGCCGTGCAAGCCGCGGGGAAACTCTTGTTGCGGGTCGACGACCTGGGCGTGGATTTCATGAGCCTGTCCGGCCATAAAATTTACGGACCGAAGGGCATCGGAGTGCTGTACATCCGGCGCGGTTCGTTCATCCGGCCGTTGCTGACCGGCGGCCACCACGAATTCAATCGGCGGGCCGGCACCGAAAACGTGCCGGGGATCGTCGGCTTCGGCAAGGCGTTCGAACTGGCGCATGAACGGATGGCGACCGACGGGCCGCGGATCGGGGCGTTGCGCGATCGCCTGCAAAAACGATTGCTGGAGACGGTGCCGAACATCTATCTGACCGCCGCCGACGCGCCGCGCGTTCCCAATACCTTGCACGCGCTCTTCCATTTCGTGGAAGGCGAGGGCCTGCTGCTGAAATTGACGATGCTGCACGGCATCGCCGTCAGCACGGGGAGCGCCTGCACCTCCGGCACCCTGGAACCCAGCCACGTTCTGGCGGCCATGGGCATCAACAAGCAACTCGGCAACAGCGGCGTGCGCATTTCGTTGGGCCGGAGCAACACCGAGGCGGAAATCGATAAAACCGCCGAAGCGCTCGCCAAGGAAATCGCCGGCTTGCGTAACATGAGCCCGTTGTTCGAGGCTTATCGGCGCGGCCGGATGAGCGACACGGATCGCGCTGTCTACGACACCTGGGTGACGCGTCCGGCGCCGAACGTCGGCGGCTGACGGAGCGAGCATGGCGCTGAAAATCTCCACCAAGGGGCGCTACGGCCTGCGGGCGTTGATCGATCTGGTGATGAACAGCACGGGAAAACCGGTGCTGCTGGCCGATATCGCCCGGCGTCAGGGGCTCAGTAAGCGATACCTGGAGCGGCTGTTCACCCAGATGCGGTCGGCCGGCATCATCCGCAGCGTGCGCGGCGCGGCGGGGGGATACCTGCTGAACCGTCCCGAGCAGGAGATTCTGATTTCCGAGGTCATCGAAGCGTTGGAAGGGCCGATTCGCGCGGTCGAGTGCGCGAAAAATCCGAGCCGGTGCGCCCGCGCGGCCGGTTGCGCGACGTTGGAAATCTGGCAGATGGTGGGCGAAGCCATCAAGGAAAAACTGAATGGCATTACGTTGGCCGATTTACACAAACGGCAGCTTGAAAAGGGCTGCTCAACCACCGAGATGTATTACATCTAGCGCCGGCGACGGACGGCGCGCGGGGATCGAGAGGCGGCGATGTACACGGATAAGGTAATGGATCATTTCGGCAACCCGCGCAACGTGGGCGTGATCGAAAACGCGGACGGCATCGGCGAGGAAGGCAATCCCGTTTGCGGCGACATGATGACGTTCTATATCAAGGTGGAAGACGGCCGCCTGAAGGACGTGCGCTTTCAAACCTTCGGTTGCGGCGCGGCGATCGCCGTTTCAAGCATGGTCAGCACCATGGCGATCGGCAAGACGCTGGCCGAGGCGATGCAAATCACCCGCAACGACGTCGCGAAGGAACTCGGCGGATTGCCGGCGCAGAAAATGCATTGCTCCAACCTCGGCGCGGACGCCTTGCACAAGGCCATTCAAAATTACCTGGATAAAAACGCCGCGGCCGACGCGACGGTAAAAATCCCGGAGAAGAGCCGCGAGGATATCTACGCCGAGCGGTTCGGCGGCCCGCTGCCGCAAGCGGCGCCGACCGCGCTGCCAACGGTAAAAAGCAAGGGTTGCTCGGCGAAAGAGGGCTTTGCCTGCTGTCCGTTCTGCGACGCGGAAATCCCGAAGGACAGCCCGATTTGCGAGCCGTGCGGCAAGGAACTGGCCCATTGCCCGAAATGCGGCGCCATCATGCCCAAAGGCGCGCACGACTGCCCGACCTGCGGTTTCGAAATGAACTGATTTCGTGCCGCCGAATATTCGCATTGAATAATCGTCCGCGGACGTTTTCCTTTTCCAAGAAGCTGCTTGACCGGCATCGGGAATCCCCCTAAACTACCGTGTCCTTAAAATGGTCAGAATCACTGAGGAAAGGAGCAGCCGGATCGTGCGTACCCTGCTGACGACCTTGTTATGCCTGGCTCTGCTCGCCAGCCCGCTCGTGGGCTATGCGCAGGAAAGTTCCTTCACCTTCGACGAAGACAACGACCGTTGGCTCAGTAACGCGGCGATCGAGCCGGGGCGCGGCCGGACGCTGGCCTTGGCGACGATGATGGGAACGGTGACCGGCCTGATCTTCAGCGGATTGGTTCTGACTTTCTACTGGAACCCGGAAGCCGACGTCAATTTCGACACGGTATTCATCGTTACGACGATCTGCGGCACCGCGGGCGGCGTCGTGCTCGGCATGACCTTGCCCGTGTCCACCTCGAAACTCGATGCCGCGGCCAGCATCAAATTCGACAAAATGCCCGAATGGAACATGCAAGCGCCGCGGGTTTCGATGATCTCCGAAACCCTGCCGCAGGGCATCAATCGCATCTGGCACACCAATCTCCTCGGATTCAGCTTTTAAGGCGAGTTCGCGCGCCGAACCGGTATACGGAGCAAGTCATCCATGCTGATGGATAAGCTACTCGCCCAGGTCGAGCGCCCGTCGCGGTATATCGGCGGAGAGATCGGCGCGCGCCGCAAGGATCCGGCGAGCGTCGAATTCCGCGTGGCGCTGGCTTTTCCCGACGTCTACGAAATCGGGATGAGCCACCTGGGATATCAGCTTCTCTACGGCATTTTGAACGACCTGCCCTGGTGCGCCGCCGAACGGGTGTATTCCCCTTGGCCGGACATGGAGGCGTTGCTGCGCCGGGAAGGGCTGCCGCTCGGTTCGCAGGAAACCGGGACGCCGCTGGCCGCGTTCGATCTGGTCGGCTTCACGCTGCAATACGAACTTTCGGCCACGGGCATCCTGCAAATATTGGATCTGGGCGGCATCCCTTTACGCGCCGCCGACCGCGGTGAGGACGCGCCGCTGGTCATCGCGGGCGGTCCCTGCGCCGCCAATCCGGAACCGTGGGCGCTTTTTTTCGACGCGGTGTTCATCGGTGAGGGCGAGGACGCCATCGTCGAGATCGCCCGGACCTTGCGCGACGCGAAACTGGGCGGCGCCGACCGGCGGGAAAAATTGGCGCGATTGGCCGCCATTCCCGGCATGTATCTTCCGCAGGCGCGGCTACCGGTGTTTCGTGATCGTCGCCTGGAAGGATTTCAACTCGCGCCGGGGCAGCCCGCGCGCGTCCGGCGCCGCCTGGTGACGGATCTCGGGGCCGCGCCGCGACCGACCGCGCCGATCCTGCCCAGCGCGCCGGCCGTCCACGACCGTCTGGCCATCGAAGTCATGCGGGGCTGCCTGCGCGGTTGCCGCTTCTGCTTCGCGGGATTTTTCTATCGGCCGGTGCGGGAACGCGAGGGCGAACAGGTCATCGACCTGGTCCGCGCGGGACTGGCCGAGAGCGGGCACGATGAAGTGAGCCTGCTGTCGCTTTCCACCGGCGATTGGTCGCCGGTTCAGTCGGTACTGCCGCGGCTCATGCGCGAGCTGGCGCCGGCGCGGGTGGCGTTGTCGCTGCCCAGCCTGCGCGCCGAATCCTTGCGCGGCGAACTGGCCGCCGCCATCCGCCAGGTACGCCGCACCGGTTTTACCATCGCCCCCGAGGCGGCGACGGAGCGGATGCGGCGGGTCATCAACAAACCGATCGGCGACGAACCGATCCTCGAAGCCGTGCGACACGTCTTTACGATGGGCTGGGAGCTGATCAAACTGTACTTCATGATCGGCCTGCCGACGGAAACCGAGGCGGATGTCGCGGCCATCGGCGATTTGGTGCAGCGCGTCTGGCGGACCGGCAACCAGGTGGACCGCCGGGCCCGGGTGAACGTCACCGTGAGCACGTTCGTTCCCAAACCGCACACGCCGTTCGAGCGCTTCGGCATGTTGCCGCCCGCCGACCTGGTCGGACGGTTGAAGCGCTTTCCGTCGAAGGCGCAGCGCGGCGCCATCACGTTCCATACCAATCCGGTGCTGGCCAGCCTCGTCGAGGGCGCGATCACCCGCGGCGACCGCCGGACCGGCGAAGCCATCGAGGCGGCCTATCGCGGCGGCGCCCGGTTCGACGGCTGGCGCGAGCATTTCAAATACGGCGTTTGGGAAGCCGCGTTTCTTCAAGCCGGCCTCGACCTGGTCGCCGAGGCGACGAAGACGTACGCCGACGACGAGATCCTGCCGTGGGACGGCGTGGACATCGGCATCGATCCGGCCTATTTGCGGGCGGAACGGGACCGCGCCTTGCGCGGGGAAACCACCGCCGATTGCCGCGACGGCATTTGCAAGGAATGCGGCAACTGCGCGGCCGAGATTCGGACGCGGTTGGCCGCGGCGGAAATCGCCGCGCCGGCAAGCGAACCGGCCCCGCCGGCGACGACGACAACGCCACCGCCGCTGTTTCGCTATTGGATCTGCTTCGCCAAGGCGGGGACGGCCAAATGGCTGGGCCACCTGGATCTGGTGCGGCTTTTCGGCCGCGCCATGCGCCGGGCGGGGTTGCCGGTCGCCTACAGCCTCGGCTATCACCCGATGCCGCGCCTGTCGTTCGGACCGCCGCTGGCCATCGGCATCGCCGGCGACGAGGAATGGCTGGAAGCCTGGCTGACCGAAACGACGGGCCCGGCCGAAATCCAATCGCGCCTGCAATCCTCGCTGCCGGAAGGGTTCCGGCTCATTGCGGCGAAACAAATGCCCAACGAAGCGCCGAGCCTGTTCGAGGCGATCGCCGGCTGGGAGTACGAGATCGAATTGACCGAACCGGCAGGGGAAACCGCGGCGGCCGCGGCGATCGAGCGGTTTCTGGCGCTGTCCGAATACCCGGTGACGGTGGTGAAAAAAGGGCGCGACCGCGTGCTGGACGCGCGGCAACTGGTGCGCTGGGCGCGACTGGAAAACGGCCGGCTGCGGTTTTTCGCGCTCAATCCGCCATCCGGGATGCTCAAGCCGACGCACCTCGGGGCGCTTTTGCTTGGTTTGCCGGAGGAACGGATTCCGGCTTATCACGTTTTTCGGCGGCGCACGGTGATGGCGGCCGGCGAAAAAACCTAAACTTGCGATTACCGGTCGCTTTGCCTACAATCGGTCGTGCTTTTGGCAATGGGGAAATCATGCCCGGCAGCGAATTAGTGATCAATGTGACGCATCAGGAAAAGCGCGTGGCGTTGTTGGAAAACGGCCACCTGGTCGAGTTGCACATCGAGCCGGTGCGCGAGCGCGGCATTGTCGGCAATATTTACAAGGGAAAGGTCATGCGCGTCCTGCCGGGGATGCAGGCGGCCTTCGTCGATATCGGGCTGGATCGCGCGGCCTTTCTCTACGTCGCCGACGTCCGCGACCCCGAGAAGGAAGTCGATCTCTACGAGGAAAAGGCCGAGGAGGAGGCGGAGGCTTTCGCCGGGATGCAACCGGACGGCGGGGGCGATGCGTTCGATCAGGAGATCAACGCTTCCCCGGTCGCGGCGGCGGTCGCGCCGGCGGCGGTCGGCCAACCGATCGAGGAACTGCTGCGCGAAGGTCAGGAGATCATGGTCCAGGTCGCCAAGGAGCCGATCGGTTCCAAGGGCGCCCGCATCACCAGCCACGTCAGCCTGCCGGCCCGCAACCTGGTGTTGATGCCGTTCATGGATCACGTCGGCGTGTCGCGCCGGATCGAGGACGAGGAAGAGCGGACGCGGCTCAAGCAATTGGTCGACGGCCTGCGCCCGGAAGGAACGGGTTTCATCATCCGCACCGCCGCACACGGGAAGGACCGCGAGACGCTGGCCAACGATGTCGAGTTTCTCAACGGCCTGTGGCAGAACATCCACAAAAAGTACAAATCCTCGCGCGCGCCCTCGCTCATGCACAGCGACCTGAGCATCACCCTGCGGGCGATCCGCGACCTGTTCAACACCGATATCGAGCGGGTGATGATCGATTCGCCGGAGGAATACGAAAAGATTCTCAACTTCTTCGGCAAGCACATGCCGCGGATGAACTGCCGGATCGACCTCTACGAGGGCGAGGAGCCGATTTTCGATTACTACGGGCTGGAAGTCGAAATCTCGCGCGCCTTGCAGCCCAAGGTCTGGCTGAAGAGCGGCGGCTACATCGTCATCGAACAGACCGAGGCGCTGATCGCGGTCGATGTCAACACCGGGCGCTACGTCGGCAAGCACAACCTCGAGGACACCATCCTGAAGACGAACCTCGAGGCGGTGAAGGAAATCTGCTACCAGTTGCGGCTGCGCAATCTCGGCGGGCTGATCATCATCGACTTCATCGACATGGAGAAGGAAGCCAGCCGGGAAAAGGTATTTGCGGCGCTGCAGGAGGAACTGACCAAGGACCGGGCCAAGACCAACATCCTCAAGATTTCCGAACTGGGCTTGGTCGAGATGACGCGCAAGCGCACCCGCGAATCCATCGCGCGGGTGCTCAGCGAACCGTGCCCGTATTGCGACGGCAAGGGCTATGTGAAAAGCAAGATCAGCATCTGCGGCGAGATCTTCCGCGAGATCAAGAAAGAGTTCAAGAAGGCGACCGGCAAGAACATCGTGCTGCAGGTGCACCCGGAAATCGCCGACCTGCTCTACGAAGAGGAGCGGGCGGGGCTCGAATATCTCGAACAACTCAGCGGGCGCCGGATCACCATCAAGGACAATTCCACCTTCCACCTCGAACAATTCGAAGTCATCTATTCCTGATTTCGCCGCCCGGGCGGGCGCGGGAAAACCGGCGGGTCAGTTCCACGAATTGTGTTTCGCTTCCGGGTTGAACTCGTCCGGGAACTCGCGGTGCATATAACTGACGATGAACTGGTCGACCTCGCCGGCGGTGGTCAATTGCAGGGCGCTGGTGGCCAGCGCGCGCGCCTGATCGGTCGTGAACCGGCTGAGCAGCCGTTTCACGTGCAGGGCCTTGCTCGGCGTCATCGACAGCTCGTCGAGGCCCAGGCCCAGCAGCGCCATGACGTATTCCGGCTGGCCGGCCATTTCGCCGCACATCGCCACCGGAATGTCGGCGTTGTGGCCGGCGATGACGACCTGCAGAATCGCCCGCAGGATCGACGGGTGCAGCGGGTGGAACAGGTAGTTGACGTGTTCGTTGCTGCGGTCCACGGCCAGCGTGTATTGGATCAGATCGTTGGTGCCGATCGAGAAGAAATTGACTTCCTTGGCCAGCAGGTCGGCGATCCAGACAGCGGCGGGCGTTTCGATCATGATGCCGATTTCGATGTTTTCGTCGAAGGGAATGCCCTCGCGACGCAGCTCGTCCTTGGCCTTGGCCAACAGCGCCTTGGCCTGTCGCAACTCGTCCATGCCGCTGATCATCGGGAACATGATGCGAGTCTTGCCGTGCGCGCTGGCGCGCAGGATCGCCCGCAACTGGGTGTGAAAGACGTCGGGGTGGGCCAGGCAGAGCCGGATGGCGCGCAGGCCCATCGCGGGGTTGGCCTCGTTCTGGCAATCGGCCGCCGCGAAACTGACCTTGTCGCCGCCCAGGTCGATCGTGCGGATGGTGGTGACGCCGCGCGCACCGAGTTTTTCAATCACGCCGCGGTACACGTCGTACTGCGCCATTTCGTCCGGCAGGTTCGCCGAAAAGAGGAACAGGAATTCGGTCCGGAACAGGCCGATGCGTTCCACGCCGTTGGTGCGCATGATCTCCAACTCGCTGGGCAATTCGATGTTGGCGGCGAGCACGACCGGCACGCGATCGGCGGTTTGGGCGGGGAGGTCGCGAATCTTCCGGAGGTCTTCCTCGAAGCGCTTGTGTTGCCGCCGGCGCGTGTCGAAATCGGTGATCAGTTCCATCGACGGCCGCAGGTAAACCTTGCCTTCGAAGCCGTCGACGATGATCAGGTCGCCGGTTTTCACTTCTGCGGTCACCGCGTCCAGACCGACGACCGTGGGGATCGTCAGCGCGCGCGCCAGAATCGCCGTGTGGCTGGTGGTGCCGCCGAGGTCGGTGACGATGCCCAGGATTTTGTCGCGGTTGATTTGCGCCAGATCGGCCGGCGAAAGGTCGTGCGCGACGAGCACGACCGGGTCGGTGATGCCTTCGAGGCCCGATGAACTGACCCCCATCAGGTTCATGACCAACCGGCGTTCGACGTATTCGAAATCGCGCCGCCGCTCGCGTAGGTAGGGGTCCTCGACGTGATCGAACAGATTGGTCACCTCGGCGATGATCTGGGTGACCGCCCATTCGGCGTTGATCGAAAGATCCTGGATGCGCTGGCGGAGGCGGTGGAAGAATTCCGGATCCTGGTACAGGCTCAAGTGGGCTTCGATGATCTGTTTGTGCTCGTCGAGTTGCAGCTTGCCCGAGGCTTCGACCAATTGGTGCTGCGAGAGGAGGATCGCCGAGTTCAGGCGGGTGATTTCCTGGTCGATTTCGCTGGGCGCCAGCTTGTGGTGCGGCACCCGGATGTTGGGATGGTCGTAGTGATAGGCGCGGCCCAGCGCGATGCCGGGCGCGCCGGAGGCGCCGGTCATTTCCAGCACGTGTTCGTTGTTTTTAACCAACGCCGTTAATCCTCTTCAAACTTGTTGCGGAACAGCTTTTCCAATTCCACGGCGGCGCGATAGGCGTCGGGGCCCGTGGTGCGGAGTTTCAAAACGCTGCCCGGCGGGGCGATCAACTGGGTCAGGCTCATGATGCTTTTCGCATTGGCTTCCCGCCCGTCGAAGAAGATCGTCGCGTCACATTGAAAATCGTTCAGCAATTTGACGATTTTGCTGGCGACGCGCAGATGCAGACCGGCCTGGTTGATCACCGTCAACTCTCGTTCCACGAACATGCGTTCATCCATTCCGCAGATATTCGCTCGCCAGGCGGATGCTGCTGCGCCCGATTTCGGCCAGTTGCTGGCTCAGTTCCCGCAGGGATTTGCCTTCGCGCGAATACACCATGTCGACCAACATGGGAAGATTGAAACCGCTGACGACTTCCACCTTGTCTTCCTTCAGGAAGGAAAGGGCAATGTTGCTCGGCGTGCCGCCGAACATGTCGGTAAACACCATGACGCCATGGCCGGCGTTGACTTCCTTGATCGCCGCCTCGATGCGCTCGCGCACCTCGTCCGGTTTTTCCTGACCGGTGAGCGAGACGCTGCTCACCCCTTGCAGCGGGGAGCCGACGATCAACGAGGCCGTCTTGAGGATTTCTCCGCTCAAATTGCCGTGCGCGACGATCACTACTCCGACCATGATTGCCTACCTGTCTATTTTTTGACGTCCCGATGCTGAACCGTGACGATCATTCCCTGATGCTTCAATTGCCGGGCGACGTTTTCGGTGATGGCGACGGACCGATGCTTGCCGCCGGTACACCCGATCGCCAGCGTTAGATAGCTCTTTCCTTCGCGTTGGTAAAGCGGGAGCAGGAACGAGAGCAAATTAAAAAACTTTTCCAGAAACGAATGGGAGATGTCGTTTTCCAGCACGTACTTCGCGACGTTCTCGTCCAGACCCGAGAACGGCCGCAATTCCTCGATGAAGAAGGGATTGGGCAGAAACCGCACGTCCATCACCAGATCGGCGTCGCCCGGCAGGCCGAATTTAAAGCCGAAGCTGACCAGGCGCATGACCATGGTCGGCTGCAAGTTCCCGGCGGCGAACCGCTCCTGGATCAGGCTCCGCAGTTCGTGCGGCGTGAGGGCGGAGGTGTCCACCACCCAATCGGCGCTTTTTTTCAGCTCGCTCAGGCTTTCGCGTTCCTTGCCGATGCCCTCCAGAACCGAACCGCCGCTCGCCTGCGGATGGCTGCGGCGCGTTTCGGAAAAACGCTGGATGAGGATGCGGTCATCAGCCTCGAGAAAGACGATTTCGAGGTGATAGGCGTCATCGCGCAGCCGCTGGAACGTTTCGGCGGCGCGACCGGGGAAATTCGGATCGCGGGTATCCATGACCACGGCGATCCGGCTGATGTCGCCCGGCCGGCCGAGCGTCGTGAGCTGGATCAGTTTTTCCAGCAGTTCGACGGGCAGGTTGTCGATGCAGAAATAGCCCAGGTCTTCCAGGGCCTTGCTGGCGATCGATTTGCCGCTGCCGCTCAAGCCGCTGATGATGACAAGGCGGGTGTCTCTCATTCGGTTTCCTCTCCGGGTAAGCCCGCTTCCTGGCTCAACTTGGAGAGCAACTGTTGTTGAAATTCCTTCGCCGCGTTGTAGCCTTCCAGTTTGAGCAACTGATTGCGCGCCGCCACTTCGATGATCGTCGAGAGGTTGCGGCCGGGCCGCACCGGCAGCACGATCAGGGGTAGTTCCACTCCAAGGATGGTGTATTTCTTGTCGTCCAGCCCGATGCGGTCGTAATCGATGTCCTTCTCCCAGGTGACCAGCTTGACGACGAGTTGGACCTTCTTCCGGTCGCGGATGGCGCTGATACCGAACAATTCCTTGATGTTGATGATGCCCAGGCCGCGGATTTCCATGTGGTATTTGATGATTTCCGGCCCGCGGCCGTAAATGGCGGTCGGGCCCTGGCGCACCAATTCCACCGTGTCGTCGGCCACCAGGCGGTGACCGCGGGCGATCAGATCGATCGCGCATTCGCTCTTGCCGATGCCGCTGTCGCCCAAGAGCAGAACGCCCACGCCGAAGGTGTCGAGCAACACGCCGTGCAGGCTGGCGCTCTTGGCGAAATGAGCCTCGAGCAGCTTGGTCAGCCGTTCGATCAAGGCCTGCGTCGGCAGCGCGGTGCGCAGCACCGGGGTTTGGGTCCGCTCGGCATGGGCGAGAAAGATCGGCGGCACGGGCAGGTCGCGCGAGATGATGCAGCAGGCCACGTGCTGGTCGAAATATTTTTCGCAGACGCGCTCCTGGTCTTCCGCCGGCAGGCCGGCCAGATACGACATTTCGGTCTGGCCGAACAACTGAACGCGGTTGCGCGCGACGAAGGAAACGTAGCCGGTCATCGCCAGGCCGGATTTCTGCACGTAAGGGGTGCGGATTTTGTTGTCCAGGCCCGCTTCGGAAGTCAGCAGATCCAGCGATAGGTCGATCCGCCGATGCTCCAGAATTTCACGGACGGTGATGGCCGACACTTCTACTCTCCGTCGGTCGCGCCTAACAGCGCGGGCAATTGTTCGGGCGCCGCTTGCAGCAGTCGTTCGCGATTGGCCGGGTCGTGCAGCAACCGCGCCACCCGTTCCAACGCGGCCAGGTAATCAGTGATCTTTCCCTCCGGCGCGACCAGTACGAAAAAAAAGCCGCGTCGGTTCGCCGTCCGGATCGTCGAAATCGATGCCGGCCGGGCTGCGGCCGAAGACCGCGTAAATTCGATGCAGCCCACTGACTTTGGCGTGCGGGATCGCCACCCCGTCGCCGATACCAGTGCTGCCGAGTTGTTCCCGCGCCAGCAGCGCCGCAAACAGCCGGTCTTCCTCCACCTCGGGCGCGGACCAGGCCAGTCGCTGCGTCAACTCCCGGAGTACGCTCGTTTTGTCCGCGGCGCGCAACTCCGGGATGACGGCGCGCGGATCCAGAAATGATGTCAAATCCAAGGGGGTTATTCCCCTTGTGTCTGGATCAGGCCGAAGTCGCCGCTTTTACGGCGGTAGAGGACGTTGATCCGCTTACTGTCGACCTCGGTGAAGACCAGCAATTCGGACGCCGGGTTGGCGTCCATCCAAACGACCGCTTCCTGGACGCCGATGGGTTTGGGCATCGCGCCCTCGGTTACGGCGATCCGTTTCATCCATTCCGGCTGGTGCGCGGCCTCCTCGTCGATGTCCTCCACTTTTTGCACAAAAGCGTCATGTTCCGGCTTGGAACGGCCCTTTTTGGAGCGGGTCTTGTCCTTCTGTTTTTTGATCTGGCGCTCCAACTTCGTCAGGGCGTTGTCGATTGAGCTATAAATGTCGTCGGTTTCCTCGGTGCAGTTGATGCTGCTGCGGCCCGCGGTCAAAGTCATTTCGGCGATGTTGCGGTGCTTTTCGATCGACAAAACGATGTTGGCTTCGATCGGTTCGTCGAGGTAGCGCTTTACCTTCGCCAGTTTGCGTTCGGCGTATTCCTTGATTGCCTCGGTCGGTTCCATGTGCCGGAAGGTCACGCTGATTCTCATGCTCCATCCCCCGTGCCGCGCCTAATACAGGCGCTTGCGTTTGTTAGATGGCAAAATGCCCAGCATCTCGCGGTATTTGGTTACCGTGCGCCGCGCGATGTTGAGCCCCTCACGCTCGGATAACAGTTGAACGATCTTTTGGTCCGAATATGGTTTGCGCGAATTTTCCTCCGCGATAATTTTCGTGATCATGTTCTTGACGCTCTCGGAGGCGACCGAGCCGCCGTCGTCGGAGCCGATGCCGCTGTTGAAGAAGTATTTGAGCTCGAAAATGCCCTGCGGGGTATGCACGTATTTGTTGGTGGTGACGCGGCTGACGGTCGATTCGTGCATGCCGATGTCGTCGGCGACGTCGCGCAGGATCAGCGGCCGCAGGAAATTGATGCCCTTATCCAGGAACTCGCGTTGGAATTTGACGATGCTTTCGGTGACGCGGTAGATCGTCCGCTGGCGTTGGTGAATCGAGCGGATCAGCCAGACGGCGCTGCGCAGCTTGTCCTGGATGTAGTCGTGCTCGATTTTGTTCTTCGTGCCGCCGCCCTGCAAAATCTGCTTGTAGTAATTGCTGATTTTCAGCTTCGGCAGGCCGTCGTCGTTCTGTGTGATGACGTATTCGTCGCCGACCTTCTGGATGTAGATGTCGGGAATGATGTACTGGGTCCGCTCGCTGCCGAAGGGACGGCCCGGCTTCGGTTCCAGTTGCGAGATGATGTGCAGCCGCGCCAGGACGTCTTCCACGGAACAGGACAAGGTCTTGGCGATCTTTTTATAGTCGCGCCGCTCCAGGTCGGGCAGATGATGGGTGATGATCGCCTCGATCAACGGTTCCTCGATTTCCAGGGCGCGCACCTGCAGCATCAGGCACTCGACCAGGTCGCGCGCGCCCACGCCGGTCGGATCGAAGGATTGGATGTGTTCGAGAACCCATTCGGCATTCTCGTATTCCAGATTTTCCTTCTCGCAGATTTCCGCCAGCGGCGTTGCCAGGTATCCATCGTCATTAATATAACCAATTAAAACGGCGCCGACGGCTTTGGTTTCCGGATCCAGGTCGGCCAACTGCAATTGCCATTCGAGATGGGTCGGCAAATCCTCGCGCCGCACCTGGACCGCCTCGGCCGCTTCGCGGTCCTCGTCCTCGAAACCGCCGCCGCCCTGATAATCGGACACGCTGCGGCGGGATAGGTAAGTCGCCCAGTCGATATTTTGGTCGGGACCGGTTTCGGCGGCTTCGACATCGGATTTGATTTCCGGGCCGGAATCGGGCAACTCGCGCGGGTTTTCCACGGCCTCCGGTAATTCTTCAAGTACTGGATTTTCAACCATTTCCTGCTGGATGTGGTCGACCATTTCGAGGTGGTTGAGTTGCAGCAATTTGATGGCCTGTTGCAATTGCGGCGTCATGATGAGCTGCTGCGAGAGCCGCAAATTCATCTTCATTTCGAGGGCCATCGGTCCGTTTTACCTCGTCAAAGCCGGAACTTGTCGCCCAGGTAGATTTCCCGCGCCTGGGGGCTGTTGGCGATCGTTTGCGGATCGCCTTTTTCCAGTATTTTCCCTTGGTGAATAATATAAGCCCGATCGCAGATGGTTAACGTTTCGCGCACATTGTGATCGGTGATCAGTACGCCGATGCCGCGGTCGCGAAGCTGGGCCACGATGTTCTGGATTTCGTTCACTGCGATCGGATCGATGCCGGCGAACGGCTCGTCCAGCAGCAGGAATCGGGGCTGCGTCACCAGCGCCCGGCTGATTTCCACGCGCCGCCGCTCGCCGCCCGACAGCGAATAGGCCTTGTTTTTCCGCAAATGCGTGATGCCCAGATCGCCCAGCAGGGATTCCAGCCGGTTGGCGCGCTCTTCCTTGGAAAGGTCCATGGTTTCGAGAATCGCCAGGATGTTTTCCTCGACGGTCAACTTGCGAAAAACCGACGGTTCCTGCGCCAGGTAGCTGATGCCGTGGCGCGCGCGGCGATACATCGGCATATCCGTGAGATCCAGCTCGCCCAGCAGAACCCGCCCTTCATCGGGGCGGTACAAACCGACCACCATGTAGAAATTGGTCGTTTTCCCGGCGCCGTTCGGTCCCAACAGGCCGACGACCTCGCCCTGGCGCACCTCGATGCTGCAATGATCCACCACCGCTCGTTTGTGGAACGATTTGCAGAGGTTTTCGGTGTGCAAGACGAGTCGTTCCGGCATCGGTTATCGTTCCTGATCTTTCTGATCGGATCCTTTTTGTTTGTCTTGAAGTTTCTTCGCCTCGCCGGGATTGATCGTCACGGTGACCCGGCCCGTGGAAGCGCCCAGAATTTCGATCTGCCGGCTCGGCAGGTGAATCACGATGGCCGACCCGCGCAGGGCGTTGGAACCCTGGGTGACCAGCGGATTGCCGCTCAGGGCGATGGTCTGGGCTTCGTTGTCGAACTCGGCCCGGTCGCAGGTGGCGCGGCGGTCTTCCTGCACTAGTTGCACGCGTCCCAGGGCGATCAGCCGCCGGATCTGGCCGCCGGCCTCGGGCAAGCCGCCCAGCGGTTCGCTTGGCTCATTACCCGTTTCTTTTTTGGCCGCCGGTTGATAGTGGATCAGCAGGATGTCGCAATTGAGCACCGATTTGTCCTGCACGCCGACGACGTTGCCCTCGAAGCGGATGACCTGACTGCCGTTGTCGGCTTCCAGCCGATCGGCCTGGATGTGAATCGGCTTGTTGGGGTCGAAATCCGGCGGCATGACGCCGTTGTTCTGGCTGAAGGCCGCGGCCGGCCACAACCCGAGAAACAGCAACGCGATGAAGGCCCATTTTTTCATGGCTTGCTCGCCGCCCACCAATCGGCTTCCACGTTTTGCTTCAGCCGGATTTTTTGCTCGTCCAGGTCCAACTCCATGCCGACCCCCTTCACGCTGAAAAAGGGCCCGGTCAACAACACTGCCTGATCGGTCGTCGCTCGCCGGGGATCGGCGGTGAAATCCAGCCGCGCGGTGCGGAAAACCATCCCGTCGTCGGTTTCGCCATGGACATCGCCTTCCATCCGACCTTGGCGGGATTGCACGTCAACATTGGCGCGTTCGCCCTTGATCTCGATCCGCCGGCCGTTTTCCCAGAGCAGGGCGTCCACCTGGTTGAATCGCGCCTCATTCGCCACGGCAAAGTATTGCGCTTGCGCGGCTCGCACCTGCCACCGCATTTGGCCGTTCATCGTTCGAGTATAGATGAAGTCGTCCATTTTACCGAAGGGGGATTCTTCCTTGTTGTCGCCGCGCGGCAGGTCGGTCTTGTCCGGCATCGAGGCCCACCAAACCAGACCGGCGGCGATCAGCAATCCGACTAGAATCCCAAGGTGTTTGGCCGGGTGATTTTTCATTGGCGCGTCTATTATAGCATATTCTGTGCCAAGGCAAGATGAAACTTTATCGCCGCGCCGCTTCCGGGCGGGTGAAAATACAAATTGCGGTTCCGGTTGTGAAGCGGTAAACTACTAGAAATTTATAGATTTTTCACTGGAGACGTCGGCTTGGGCGACAACCCTCGGGCGACACGTATTATCCTTTGGACACTGGGCCTGACGGTGATCTTCCGCCTGTTGTTGCCGCGTCTTTTCGGCCTGCTGGACGGCGACAGCGTCAGCCTGTTCATCGACGCCGAAAAACTACTGCGGACCGGCGTCCCAAGCATCACATCCACCCTGCAGGTTTATCTGATTTCCCTGGCCTATCGGATCGGCGGCATGAAACTGACCGTGGCGCGTTACGTGCCGCTGCTCGCCGGTTGGGGAACGATGTTGTTGCTCTATCTGCAAGGCGACGACCCGAAGGAACGAACGGGCATCTGGGCGGCGCTGCTTTACGGCGTTTTGCCGATTTCGGTTTTTTTCAGCGTCAGCGAGTTGCCTTACGGCACCATGACCTTTCTGGCGGTGCTGGCGCTTTGGTCCCTGGTGCAAGCTCAAGGGAAGGGGATGGCCTGGCTGGGGATCGTGGCCGGGCTCGCGCTCGGCGGCGCATTTTTATGCAAGACCTTCGCCGCGGTTTTCGTCCTGCCGGTTTTTTATTCGCTGGTTTCCCATTTACGAAACGAACGGGAGCGGCGGGAGAAGCGCTGGACGCCGGACTGTCTGGCCCTGGCGGTTTGGGCCTTGATCGTCGGCGGAGTGATCGTCTGGCGATTACCGGTTTTCGGCTGGTCGATCTTCAACGATTACCCGACCGATTGGCGATTCGACCTGGCGACCCAGATCTGGTCGGCGCGTTGGTTCGACCTGATCAATCTGCATTCGCTGGCGCTGCCGATCCTGGCGCCCGGCGTGGTCCTGGCGATTCTCCGCCGCAACGCCGAGCCGTTCGTCCGGCTGAGCGTCTGGCTGATCGCGGCCGACGTGGCCGTCTATCTGTTCAACCCGGTCAATCATTTCCCGCGGGTTCTGCTGCCGGCGATGCCTTTCCTGGCTTACATCGCCGCGGTAGAAATGACACACGCCGTGGAGGCCAAACGCTTTCGGGTATTGGCATCCTGGGCTTTGATGGCTTTTCTGCTGCTGGTGGTCCGGCTTTCCTGGCCGGATTGGTGGCTGAACGCGCGGCCGTGGACGCTCGTTGCGGAAACGCTGGCCGGCCTCGCGGTATTAGCGATCCTGGCGGTTCTTTGGCCGCGCCGGGTGGAGATCGACGGCGAATCGGCGGTGGCTTTTCTCCTGGTCGCGACGAGCATTTTCGGTTTTACGGCAGCGTACCGCGATCTGGATCGGGTCGAGCGGTTGTCGATGGCCCGGATCGAGGCGGTGCGCTATGCGGATGTCACCAGCGGCCTGCTGGGCGGCGGTGACGTCGTTTACCTGCTGATGCGCGATCTGCCGAACGTTTCGATTCTTACCGATCTGCCGCGTGAACGGCTGCTGCAAATGCTGCGCGAAGGATTGCCGGCGACCATGCGCGCGCTGGGGATGACGACGGCGATCGAGGATCGCGCCGACACCGAGGGCATTCTGGCCATGGTGAAAAACCTGGCCGCGGAAGAGGGCATCGCCCTGCCGCCGGACTATTCGCCCTTTACCAAGCTGGCGGCCGATCCGCTGACCGAACGGCTGTTCGACAACGGCCTGTTCAGTTTGTACCGCCTGACCGACGTTCCGCCCGCCACGACCGCCGCCTGGCCCGAATGGAGCCGCGTGGAACCGGAACTGGATCGCTCGGGCCTGGGACTGATTCAACCGCTGCCGGCGCGATTGGCGGTGACGCAGCGTCCCGGACCGCGGACGCCGGGCGGCGCCGTCGATCGCTTGATTACCGCCGAATTGACCGTCTGGCCTGATCGCCGGAGGTTTTTCGAGATCCGCGTGCGCGCCTTGAATCAAGCCAATGAAGCGCTCTGGGAGCAACAGGAGGTCGTCGCCTTTCCCGCCGCGCCCGATTCGCCGGGGGTCCATTGCCGGATCATCGCGGTCGATCGCGAGCCGGTCGCGGGCCAGGAGACCGTCATCGTGCCCAAGGGCATTCGCGATGTCGCGACCATGGAAATCAGCGTGCAGCCGGAAGAGAGCGACCAGCCTTTGATCGCCTTGGTGCGCACACCCTCGTGGTGGTAGGATCGACGCCATGCGCCGACTGTCCTTTTCCTGCTTCTGGTATCCGCTGCTCCTGTTCGGACTGGCGTTGGCGGCGCGTTACGTCTTTTTCCGCTACTTCGGAAACGAATTTTCCCATGAAGGCGAGAGCTACAGCAAAATCAACCTCGTGCGCGTCTGGCTCGATCAGGGTAAGCCGTATCCGGACCCCAATTTCGGGCCGCTGCACACCTGGCTGATTTACCTGCTGGTCCGGATCGGCGGCGATTGGATTCTGCCGGTGCGCGTTTTCGGGCTGCTGGTCGGTTCGCTGACCGTGCCGATCTATTATTTCTTCCTGCGCGCGGCGACGGACGAACGAACGGCGATCCTCGCCGCCCTCCTGTTCGCCTTGTTCCCGACTCATCTGCGCGCCAGCCCGACCGGCTTGGCGGAAGTGCCGTACCTGTTTTTTTTCGTCGGCGGCCTCTGGATGTATTTTCTGGCCTGGAATCGGCGCGACCGCCGGACGTGGGTCTATTTCTCACTGGCGGCCCTGGGTTGGACCGCCGCCGGAATGCTGCGCTTCGAGGCGTGGCTGTATTACCCGGTGCTGTGCCTGGCGCTGCTGGGGCGGCGCCGCATCGGCGAGGCCTTCGGCTTCGGGGCGATGCTGGCGGTCTTTCCCCTGATCCACATGGGGATCTCCTGGCACGATTTCGGCAACCCGACCAATTTCGCCGCGACCAGCGCGTCGTCGTTCCTGCAGTACATGCCCGACATGCCGTGGGCGGACAAGGCGTTCGGTTGGTTTTATTCGCTCGAACTGGGCATGGGCTGGCCGGCGGCGATTCTGGCGGCGGCCGGCCTGGTGTCGGCGTTGATCCGGCGGCGTTTTCTACTGCCGGCCGCGCTCCTGATTTTCCCGCTTGCCCTGCTGGAATACAAAGCGATCAGCAATACGCTGGACCCCAGCCTGGAGCGATACATCGTCGGCCTGGCGGCGCTGCTCTACGCCTTCGCCGGATTTGCCCTGTCGTCCTTCGGAGAGCATTTGCAGCGGATTCGGACGCCGCTCCGGCACGCGGTGACGGTCGCCCTGGCGGCCATCCTGGTATTTCAGGTGGTGCATGCCTGGAACGAGGCGGTGGAGAACCGCTATCCGGCTGACGTCAGGCAGGTGGTCGATTGGCTGCGGCGTTACACGGGCCCGGCGGATCGGGTGCTGCCAGATCAGCGGTTTCATCCGTACGTCGAACTGGAAAGCCGGCTGCCGATCGGCGCTTTCGTCAATTTGCAATGGCGGCCGGATCGCAAGGCGCTCGATCCGCAGGCTTTCGCGCTGCTCCTGGCCGAGACGCCGCCGACGATCGTCATTTTCGACTACCTGCTGGCCGATACGCCGTACGTCAATTCCAATCTCGACGTTTTTCCGGTGCCGCGCGACGCGCCGGAATACGAGCAGTACGGCTTGCGGCTGACCAAGGTTTTCGCGGCGGGCGATTTCGTGATCTACCGTTCGACGAAGAAGGAAGCGGACTCGTGAAGCGGCGCGCCGAAATTTTCGCCCTGGCGCTGATTCTGGCGACGGCCTTGGGAGTGCGGCTCTATTTCCTGACCGCCGGTCCCAACGCGCTCTCCGACGAGTACGAGGGCTTCAGCAAACTGCATCTCATGCTGCAATGGGCCGATCAGCCGTCTCATTACCCGGACGTCAATTTCGGCCCCTTGCACACAGTGCTGTTATGGCTGCCTTATCGCTTGACGGGCCACGTGGTTTTTCCCGGCCGCTTGCTGACTTTGTTGTTCGGCCTGCTGCTTTTCCTGCCGGCCTATCGGCTGATCGGCCGCCATTGCGGGCCGGTCGCGGCACTGGCGGGCGCGTGGCTGCTGGCGTGGCTCTATCCGCTGGCGGCGGCCAGCGTCGTGACGTTGGCCGAGGTGCCGTTTGTCTTCTTCACTCTGCTGGCGATCGATCTGTTGGACGATTTCACCGCCGATCCGGCGGGCAAACGGCCGCTGTTGTTCGGGGCGGCGCTGGCGGCGACTGCGGCGGCGGCCTGTCGCTTCGAGGGCTGGCCGCTCCTGCCGCTTTACGCGGTTTATCTGGGCTGCGGCCGGCGGCGGCGCGAGTTCTGGTGGTTCGCCGCGGCATTGGCCGTTTTTCCGTTGGCGCACCTGGTTGTTTCCTACCGCGATCACGGCGATCCGCTCGGCTTCATCAAGATCAGCGCCGCCGTGACGGCGATCAACGCGGCTCGCGTGCCGCTGGCTGATCGCGTCTGGCTGTTGCCCAAGGCTTTGACGGAGACGATCGGGTGGCCGGGCCTGGTATTGGGCGCGGCCGGCGCGTCGGCGGCGCTGTGGCGGCGAAAGATGATCTTGCCGTTGGCGGCGCTGGTCGTGCAGTTCGCCCTGCTGGAAAAGAAAAGCATCGACGCCTCGCTGGATCCGACCTTGCTGCGCTACACCACGCTGCTGGGCGCGTTGCTGGCCCTGTTCGTCGGGGTTTTGCCGGCGGCGGGGCGCTGGTCGACGGACCGCGGCCGGCGGCTGGCGGTCGTGGCGGTGTTCGTCCTGGCCGGTTGGGCGGCGTGGGCCACCCAGCAGAATGCGCTGCGGGAATCGCATCGCCTGGCGCAATCTTTCGAGGTGTTCGAACTGACGGCCCGTCTGCGCGCCGAGTTATCGCCCGACGACCGCGTCCTGCTGGGCGACGAATACCATCCGGTGATCGTCGTGGATTCCGAGCGCTCCTGGCGGTGCTTCCGGCGGCTGGTGGTCACGAACGAGGGGCATGATGTGCCGCCGCAGATTTCCCTCGCGGACGTCGCGGCCTGGGCGCCGACGGCGATTTTGCTCGATCGCACGGAAGCGAAATTTCAAAACGCGTTGCGGATCGGCGACGAACCGGAAATCAATCTGGGCGGCCGGACCTACCGACGTCTCTGGCAGATCAAACGCTGGTCATTTTTCCGCGTGATGGAGGGCGGGGCGTGAAGATCGGCAAACGACTGTTTTTCGCCGGTTGCGCCGTCCTGATGGTTTTGGGCGCGGCGGAACTGGCGGTGCGGCTGCTTTTTCCGGGAATCGCGGCCAAGGCGGCGTCGATGCAATTCGCCAATCCGCACCGCGACCAGCCCGAGAGTTTCGTCCGCGATCCGTTGCTGTTCTGGCGGTTGAAACCCGACAACGCGGCCTGGGAAGTCAATGCGGACGGCTATCGCGGCCCCCGGCGCGCCAAGGACAAATCCGCGGGGACGCTCCGCGTCTGTTGCCTGGGCGATAGCTGCACCTTCGGCCTGAGCGCCCGGCCGCTCGCTTACGCCGATACCTACCCGGCGGTCCTCGAAAAATTGCTGGCGGCGCGGTTGGGCCGGCCGGTCGAGGCACTGAATTTCGGTTGCCCGGGTTACACCAGTTGGCAGGGGCTGCGCCAGTTGGAAACGGTCGTGCTTTCCTACCGTCCCGATATCGTCACCGCCTATTTCGGCACCAACGACGGTTACGAGGCGATCGGTTATCCGGACGCCGAGCAGCGGCCGCTGGACCGAATCCCCGGCGGCCGAATCGCCGGCCTGCAGGTGATTCTCTGGCACAGCGCGAGTTACACCCTGCTGACGCGCGGCGTCACCTGGGCCAAGCGGGCGACCGCCGCCGCCGGGTTGCCGCGGGTCAGCTTCGAGGCGTTTCGCGTCAACGCCGCCGCGATGCGGTCCGTGGCGCGGGAGCGGGGTTTTCGACTCTACTTCATTCCTACTTACTATATCGAAAATAACGGAGTGTTGACGCGCGAGGAAATCTCGGCGGTGGAGCCGCTGGTCGATCCACGGGAGGCGTTCTTCGGCCGCGGCTATCCGCCGGACGCGCTTTTCTCGCCGCCGCCGGATCGCGTACACCCGACGCGCCTGGGGCATCTATTAATAGCCGAAGCCGTGGCCGATCGGTTGGTAAGCGATCTCAACAACGCGTCATCGCAAGACAAAGTGGTCGATTGAGCGAAATTTGGGAGTCGATTGACACCGGGTTTTGCGTTCTGTAAGTTTCCCTTGCCTTTTACTTTGGCGGCCCGAATGCCGCCAAGGATTTTTTTGAGGGAAGGAGTATTTCATGCCCGCGAAAGACTATCTGTTTACTTCCGAATCCGTGACCGAAGGTCATCCCGATAAAGTGGCGGATGCCGTTTCCGATGCCGTGCTCGACGCGATCATCGACCAGGATCCCGGGGCGCGCGTCGCGTGCGAAACACTGGTGACCACCGGCATGGCCGTGGTCGCCGGCGAGATCACCACCAATTGCTACGTCCACCTGCCGGATATCGTCCGGAACACGATCAAGGACATCGGATATACCAGCTCCTACATGGGCTTCGACGCCGAGACCTGCGCCGTGCTGTCCAGCGTCGACCGGCAGAGCCCCGACATCGCCATGGGCGTCGACGCCAACATGGGCTTGCACAAGGAGCAGGGCGCGGGCGATCAGGGCATCATGTTCGGCTTCGCGATCAACGAAACCGACACCCTGATGCCGGCGCCGATTTACTACGCCCACGCGTTGACCATGGGCCTGTCGATGGCGCGGCGGCAAAGCCGGCTCGACTTCCTGCGCCCCGACGGCAAGAGCCAGGTGACGGTGGAATACCGCGACGACAAGCCGGTGCGCATCCACACGGTGGTCATCGCGGCGCAGCATTCGCCCGACGTCAGCCATCACGACCTGGTGGAAGGCATCAAGGCGGAAGTCGTCAACAAGTGCCTGCCCGCGAATCTGCTCGATAAAAACACGGTGTACCACATCAACGCCACCGGCCGGTTCGTCTTCGGCGGCCCGATGGCCGACGCGGGCGTCACGGGCCGGAAGATCATCGTCGACACGTACGGCGGCATGGGGCGGCACGGCGGCGGCGCGTTCTCGGGCAAGGACCCGTCGAAGGTGGACCGCACCGCCAGCTACATGGCGCGGCACATCGCCAAGAACATCGTCGCCGCGGGGCTGGCCGACAAGTGCGAATTGCAGCTCGGCTACGTCATCGGCGTGGCCGATCCGGTTTCGGTGAACATCGACACCTTCGGCACCGAAAAAACCGACCCGGCGAAGATCGTGCAGGCGGTCCGCGACCTGTTCCCGCTCAAGCCGGCGGCCATGATCAAGTACCTCGACCTGCTGCGGCCGATTTACCGCAAGACCACCGCGTTCGGCCACTTCGGCCGCGAGGGCTTCTCGTGGGAAAAGACCGACAAGGCGGCGGAGCTGAAGAAGATCCTGGGCTGAACCGACCGCGCATCAGCGATCGCAATCGAGTGGGCCGGCTGCAGGGCCGGCCCCCGTTTTTCAAGGAGAGTGGATTCATGGTGAAGCACGACGTGAAAGACATCAAGCTGGCGGAACTGGGACGCAACCGCATCGTCTGGGCCGAACATTCCATGCCCGTACTGCGCCAGATCCGCGAACGTTTCGCCAAGGAAAAACCGCTGCAGGGTCTGACCATCGCCGCGTGCTTGCACGTCACCACCGAGACCGGCAACCTCGCGCGCACCCTGAAAGCGGGCGGGGCGACCGTGGCCCTGTGCGCCTCGAATCCGTTGTCGACCCAGGACGACGTGGCCGCGAGCCTGGCGTTGCATGACGAAATCAGCGTCTTCGCCATCAAGGGCG
The DNA here is from genome assembly GCA_012517325.1 of Myxococcales bacterium. Classification (NCBI taxonomy): domain Bacteria; kingdom Pseudomonadati; phylum Myxococcota; class Myxococcia; order Myxococcales; species Myxococcales bacterium. The sequence continues at coordinate 33,668 of JAAYVF010000097.1, forward strand.
AGGATCACGAAACGTATTACCGGCACATTCACGACTGCCTCGATTTCCATCCGCAGATCACCATGGACGACGGCGCCGACCTGGTGAACGTGCTGCACAGCAAGCGGCAGGAGCAGATCGCCGAGGTGCTCGGCGGCACCGAGGAAACCACGACCGGCGTGATCCGGCTGCGCGCCATGGCCCACGACGGCGTCCTGCGCTTTCCGGTCATCGCGATCAACGACGCCAAGACCAAGCACCTTTTCGACAACCGCTACGGCACCGGCCAATCCACCATCGACGGCATGATCCGGGCCACCAACCGGCTGCTCGCCGGCAGCAACTTCGTGGTCTCCGGCTACGGCTGGTGCGGCCGCGGCGTCGCCCTGCGCGCGCACGGCATGGGCGCCAACGTGATCATCTGCGAAATCGATCCGCTCAAAGCGCTAGAAGCGGTGATGGACGGCTACCGCGTGATGCCCATCGGCAAGGCCGCCGCGATCGGCGATTTCTTCTGCACGCTGACCGGCGACATCAACGTCATCCGCCGCGAACATTTCCAAATGATGAAAGACGGCGCGATCGTCGCCAACAGCGGCCACTTCAACGTCGAACTCGACCTGAAGGGTCTGGCGGCGGACGCCAAGGAGCGTCACGAGGCCCGGCCGTTCGTCGAGGAATTCAAACTGGCCGACGGCCGGCGGATCTACGTGCTCGGCGAGGGCCGGCTGATCAACCTGGCGGCCGCCGAGGGACACCCCAGCGCCGTGATGGACATGAGCTTCGCCAACCAGTCGCTGACGGTCGAATACCTGTTCGCCAAGCGGCCGGTTCTCGAAAAAACGGTCTACTCGGTGCCGCAGGACATCGACCAGGAAATCGCCCGCCTCAAGTTGAAGGCGATGGGCGTGGAAATCGACACCCTGACCGACGAGCAGGTCGCGTACCTCAATTCGTACGACATGGGCACCTGATCGTTCGGCCTTAACCCGATAACGGCACTTCCATGAAAAGATGGTTGCGCGCCATCGGCTTCTACCGCGGCTTCCTGCTGGTCAGCTTTATGCCGATGGGCCTGGGTACCGTGCTGGCCTGGCAGGCGGGCGCGCCTTTCAACGGCCGGATTTTTCTCGCCACGATGGTCGGCGTCTGGCTGCTGCATGCCGGCAGCAACCTGTTGAACGACTACTTCGACCACCTTTCGGGCACCGACGATCGCAACCCGATCCAGACGCCTTTTTCCGGCGGCACGCGGGTGATTCAGGAAGGCTTGCTGCCGCCGGCGGCCATTCGCACCGCGGGTTTCATCGCTTACGGGGCGGGGATTGTGGTTTTTCTGGCGCTGGCGCCGTGGGTCGGCTGGCGCTTGCTCGGGCTGGCCGCGTTCGGCTTGCTCGTCGGTTGGAGTTACACGGCGCAGCCGATCCGCCTGGCGTACCGCGGCTGGGGCGAGCTGTTCATCGGGCTGGTGTTCGGCCCGGCGATCGTCCTGACCGGCTACTACGTGCAGGCCCGCGAATTTTCCCTCGTCGCCGGCTGGACGGGCGCGATCCTGGGCTTGTGGACGGCGGCGATCATCACGATCAACGAACTGCCCGATTACGACGCGGATCGGCAGGCGGCGAAGCGCAACCTGGTAGTGCGGTTCGGCCGCCGTTTCGGACTGCGCTTGTGGGCGGCGCTGCTGTATGTCGGTTTCGCCGCGCTCGTGGCGGGAATTTTTCTCGGCGTGCTGCCGGCCGGCATGGTCCTGGGTGTCCTGGCGCTGCCGCTGGTCGTCCGCCTGGTGGACGGCGCGAACCCGGCGCTGGACAATCTGGACGACAACATCCGCGTCTGCGCGCGCACCATCCAATATGAAATCGTTTTTTGGGCCTTGCTGGTCGGCGGGTTGATCGTCGGCCGCCTGTTCGGAGCCGGGGCATGAAAATCGCGGTGGTCGGAGCCGGACCGGCCGGTTCCTTCTGCGCTTACCACCTCGCCAAAGCCGGCGCCGACGTCACCTTGATCGATCAATTCCCCGCCGCCTGGGAAAAACCCTGCGGCGGCGGCGTGCCGCCGAAGGTCCGCGAGCGCTTCGCCGAAATCGACAGCTACGACGGGCCGCGCCGGCCGGTGGCGGTCGGCAATTTCGTTTCGCCCGACGGGCAGGCGGTGCGACTGGTCAGCGGCCGGCCGATGTGGGTCGTCGCGCGGCGCGATTTCGACGGTTACCTGCGCCGCCTGGCGCTGGGGGCCGGCGCCAAATTCGTGCGCGGCCGCGTGCGACGCGTCGCGCGGGAAGGGGCGGCGTTTCGATTGGCGGTCGGTGAGGGCCTGCAGTGCGATTATCTCATCGGGGCCGACGGCGCCAAATCGGTCGTCCGTCGCGACCTCTTCGGGCCGATCCCGCGCCACCTGCTGACCTCGACAGTCGGCTATTTTTTGCGCGCCGCGGCGACGGACGCCACGAGCTGGTTTCTGCCGCGCCCCGGCTACATCTGGGCGTACCCGCGGCCCGATCACTTGTGCCTCGGCGGCGGCAGCGCCGACACGGCGCTCGACATCTGGGGCCAGGTCGACGAGATCCGCCAGCGTCACTTCGCCGCCGATCCGATCCTGAAAAAATGGGCGGCGCCGATCCCGTTCATCCGCGAACCGGACTTTTACGACGGCCCGACGGCCGGCGAAGGCGCGGCGGTGATCGGCGATGCGGCGGGACATGTCGACGCGCTGACGGGCGAAGGCATCCTCTACGCGCTGTGGGACGGCAAACTATTGGCCGAAGCGTTGCTGGCCGGGCGTCCCGGCGACTACGACCAGCGCTGGCGCGCCGAATTCGGCCGGGAACTGGGCAAGGCGACGAAGCTGTCGCGCTGGTTTTACGATCCGCCGACGATCCGCCGCGTCTTTGGAGTGGCGACGCGCAGCGAGACCATGCGGCGCTTTTTGATGGCCATCATGACCGACCAGCCGAGTTACCTCCAGACCGGCAATCTGTTCCTGCGCCAATTGCCCGCCATCGGGTGGGAAGTGCTGCGGAGCCTCTGGTAATGCGCCCCGCCGGCCGCACGGCTGCCGCGGGTTGGCTGGCAAGCGCCTGGTTGCTGGGCGCCAGTTTTTTATTTTATGTCACCTTCGTGCAATACGGTTTGCTGCGCCATGCCCAACTGAACCTGGGGTTGGCGGAGAGCGACCTCATGCCCGGGTTCGGCTTGTTGGCCGGGCTGGGCATCGCCGGCAGTCTGCTGGCGGGATGGCTCATCGATCGGCTGCGGCCGGCGGCGTTCCGGCTGGCCTGGCTGGCGGCGACGCTGTCGGGTCTGCTGGCGGTCGTCGCGTCGCTCTCCCTGCTGGCGACCAGCCGGATGTGGTTGATCGTCTGTTTCGCGCCGCTCGGCCTGCTGCTGGGATTGCTGATCGTCGTTTTGCTCTACTTGTTCACGTGGTTTATTCCGCCGGCGGCGCGCGGCTGGTGCGCCGGCGGCGCGGCGGCGTTTGCCTACCTGGCGGCCAACGTGATCGCGATTTTCAGCGAACGGCCGCAGATCATCGGCCGGTTCGACATTCTGCTGATGGTCGTCAATATCATGATCGTGCTCTTCTGCGGCCGCGCCTGGCGGCGGCTGGCGCCGGTGCCGGCCGGCCGCGCGGTCGGGCTTTTCGCCATGCTGCGCGGTTTGTGGCCCCTGGCGCTGGTCGTGCTGATCGACACCGCGCTGTTCGTGCTCGTCTCGCGCGATCCCGGTCCGACAGCGATTCTCGCCGGCCCCGGCGACTGGCTGGCCAACGGGGGCGAACATTTCCTCGCGGCGCTGCTGGCGGGCGGTCTGTATTCGCGCCTGGGCTGGCGAAAAATCACGCGACTGGCCGCGGGGGCGCTGGTGGTGCTGGTGGCGCTGTACGCAGTCCATCGCGGGAGCGCGACGGATTTGTCCGTGGCGATCCAGGCGGTCTACAGCCTGATCGTCGGGTTTTACACCGTGTCGCTGTTCACGTTGTTCGGCGAGGAAATTCCCCGCGACCGGCCGGCGCTGGGCATCGCGGCGGGGATGGTGTTCGTCGGCTGGCTGGCCAGCCCGGCGGGCATCGCGCTGGGAACCGCGTTGTTGCCGCGCTGAGCGGCGGCGCCTACCAACGCATCAGAATGGTGCCCCAGGTGAACCCGGCGCCGAACGCCGAGAAACCGACCAGCATTCCCGGTTTGATCAACCCTTTTTCCAAGGCTTCGGTCACCACGGTGGGCAGCGTGGCGGCGGTGGTGTTGCCGAATTTTTGGATGTTGTGCAGGGTTTTTTCGGGGGGGATGTTCAGCGCCTGGCAAGCGAATTCGTTGATTCGCAAATTGGCCTGGTGGAAAACCCAGAAGTCGACGTCGGCGACGGCCACGCCGGCCTTGTCGCAGCACGCCTTGATGGATTCGGGCAGGCGGCGGATCGCGTGGGAAAAGACCAACTGGCCCTTCATCTGCGGGTAGATGCGCCGCTCGTCGAGCATTTTGTGGGTCAGGCGCGGGTGGAAGACCGAGCCCTCGGCCTCGACCCAGAGCGCCTTGAAGTATTTGCCGTCGCCGTGCAGATCGGTCGCCAGGATGCCTTTGCCTTCCTCTTCGGTCGCCTGAACGATAAAGACGCCGGCGCCGTCGCCGAAGATGACCGTCACGTCGCGGCCGCGGGTGCTGAAGTCCAGCGCGGTCGAATGAATTTCCGTGCCGGTGATCAGAATCGTCTTGTACAGGCCGGTTTTGATCCAGGCGTCGGCGATGGCCATGGAATAGAGGAACCCGGTGCACTGGTTACGGATGTCGACGATCGCGCATCCGTTGAGGCCGAGCTTGTCCTGGATCAGCGGGGCCATGCCGGGGAAGGTGTGATCGGGGCTGAGGGTCGCGGCGATCACGGCCTCGATTTCCTTCTTGTCGATCTTCGCCTGGGCGAGCGCGGCCAGGGCGGCCTTTTCGGCCATGTCGGTGCCGGTCATGCCTTCGGGAATATAGTGGCGTTCCTTGATGCCGGTGCGTTGCTCGATCCACTCGTCGTTGGTGTCCATGATTTTGGACAAGTCGTCGTTGGTGACCACGCGGTCCGGAATGTACATGCCGGCGCCGATGACTTTCATGCTGGGCATCTCGGGGCTCCCTATAATTTGATGTTCCGCAAGTACTGGGCCACTTCCTCCGGCGGGGTGGGGTTGATGAAGAACCCGCTCGCCGCCTCGAAACCGCCGAACCGGGTCAGGCGCGGCGCGATTTCGATGTGCCAATGATAATAAGAGAGGAAGCCGACTTGAAGGGGGGCAGTGTGAATCGCGAAATTGTAGCTGAAGTTGCCCAGCGCTTTGGCCAGAAGGCGCATGGTGCGCGAGAAAATCTTCGCCAGGAAGGTGAGCTGGTCGTCCCGGATGTCCTGGTAGGACGGTTGATGATTGCGCGGCAGGATGGTCAGTTCGAACGGGACGCGGCTGGCGAAGGGCGCGACGACGATGAAGTCGGGGTTCTCGGTCACCAGCCGTTCGCCGTAGCGCAATTCCTGGTTGATGATGTCGAGGTAGACGTTGCGCTCCTTGAATTCGTAGTAATCGCGCGCGCCCTGCAATTCCTCCTGCACGTTTTTCGGGATGATCGGCAAGGCGATGAGCTGGCTGTGGCTGTGTTGCTGCGTGGCGCCGGCCAGCCGGCCCTCGTTTTTGAAAATCAGGATGTACTTGAGCCGCACGTCGTTCTGCAGATCGCGGATCCGGTCGCGGTAGGCCCGCATCACCAGCTCGATCTCGTGCTCGTTGAACGCGGCGAAATCGCGCCGGCCGTCGCGCGTCTCGATGATCACCTCGTGCGCGCCGATGCCCGACATCTTGTCGTAGAGGCCGACGCCCTCGCGGGTCAGTTCGCCTTCCACCCGCAGCGCCGGAAACTTGTTGGGGATCACGCGCATGATCCAGGGCCGCTCGGGCTGACTGTCGTCGCGGTAGGTCAGGATGTCCGGCGGCGTCAGGTGTTCGTTGCCCGGCGCGAACGGATCCACCTCCAGTTGCGGCGGCTCCGGTTCGAGACTCAGGCCCAACGGACGCTTGGCCCGCTCATCGGAAATGATCACCCAGCGACCGGTAATCGGGTCCTTGCGCAACTCGTGCATAGTGCTTGTTCCATTCCCTGGGGAACCTCGCGGTTCCGCGTATTTACATCCGTTTCCAACCGACGCCGTGGGCCGCGCGAACGGCCGTCGTCCCGCCACGCCGGCGAATTACCGCCTTTCCGTCATTGAAATTTCCACCGTCAGGGTCCGCGCTTCGCCTTGCCGCAGGAAGAAGCGGTTGGAGAGCGCCACCGCGGTTCCTTGATAGGTGCGCTCGAACCCGCCTTCGCTCTGGCTGACGGTCTCCACCGGGAAGTGCCACAACTCGAACGGGTCGGGGCTGCGGAATTCCGCCCGCAGGTTCTGCCAGTCATCGTGGACGGCGAAGGCCGACACGCTTTCGTGCAGGCCGCTTTCGTTCATTTTGAATTGCTTTTCGCCCACCGCCAGCCAGCGGTCCGGCGCGTCGGCCGCCAACAGGGTCAGGTTCCATTGGCGGGCGAGCCAGAATTCGAGGTCGCCGCCGTGATTGGTGACGGTGGTGGCGACGCTCATCGCCGCGCGGTCCAGCGGAATGACGAACCGCTTGTGCAGCGTGACCGGCGTCTTGACGCCGCCCGGATACAGGCCGCCCTGGCGCTCGAATTCGACGACCAGTTCGTCGCCCTCGCGCGCGGCGCGCAGCACGCGGAAGGGTTGATTGATGAAGTCGCCCAGCTCGCCGTAGCGGCAGGTGGCGAAGCTGGCGGCGTTCGACCACGGCGCCAGGAAGTGGTCCAGTGAACTGTAGCGCGTGAACCAATCGTAGAAGAGGAGGTTGGCCAGCCCTTCTTCCTTGGTGCGCACGATGTCGTGAATGCTTTTCGGCTGCCCGTTGGTCGTCGGCGTGATGGTGATCTTGTCGTGATAAATTTCGCGCCGGCGGGTGAGGACGTCGGTCAGGTTGTGGCCGGTGCGGCGATCGACGAATTCGTAGACGCTGCCGCCGTATCCCGGCTTGAGCACGACCAGCAGGTGCGGCGTGTCGATCACGATCTCCGGCACGCCGTCGCCGTCGTGATCGACCGTCTCGAGGTTGGGCAGGCCGAGGATTTGATCGGCCTTCTTTTCCGCCGCGTACAGTTCGCTGGCGACGCCGCGGCGCAGATAGTTGAGATACAGGCCACCGAACAGGCCGTGCCAGTAGGCGCAATTGCATTGGCCGCGCAGGGCGTCGCGGCGCGCGGCCAGCGCCGCCGGATCCTGCGGCGCTTTTTTCAGCGCGGCGACCGTCTTGCGCGAGGCGCGGACCATGCGTTTGTGCAGGCGGTTGGCTTCCTGATATTTCGAAAGGAAATTGTCCCAGAAGCCGCCGCGGATGAACGGGGAAATGTGTTCCCAGGAGCCGTCGCGCTTGGCCTCCTGGTGCAGCTTGTTCAGTTCGATGCCCGCGTCGACCGGCAGCGACCACTCGGTCATTTCATGATAGCTGGCCGTCGGCAGGTACATCCGGCCCGTCGGCGGATCGTTGTCGAGCACGGTGGAAAAATGCACGGTTTCCAGGTCGCCCGATTCCTCGACCGCGGTGAGAAATTTCTCGAGCCAGCCCTTTCCGTAGACCCATTCGTAGGTTTCCGGCCAGACGCCGAATTTTTCACCGTCGTCGGCGTAGGTCGCCACGGGATTGTTGAAGCGGTTTTTCAGGTCGCGCAGGTAGGCGACGATCTTGTCGGGCATGTCGAAGGGGATCTTGTAGCGCAGTACGCGGTCGATCGGGAAAATGGCCGTCGTGTAGCCGTGCCGCTCGGTGACGTAATAGCCGATGATTTTTTCCTTGGGGATGCCGGCGAAACGGAAATGGGTTTCGTCGACGATGGTGAATTCCACACCGGCCTGCCGCAGCAGGACGGGCAGGGAAGGCTCCCAAATGCGCTCGGTCAGCCAGATACCGCGCACGTTGTGCCCGAGCCGTCGCTTCGCCCAATCGTTCATCAGCGTGAGCTGCTCGACGGCGTCGTCGAAGGGGACGGCGGAGAGAATCGGCTCGTAAAAGCCGCCGCCGAGGATTTCGACCTGGCCGTTTTCGACCAGTTCCGCGAGGCGATCCACGTATTCGGGATGATTCTGCTCGATCCATTCGAGCAGGCAACCGCTGTGATGCAGCGAGGTGCGGATGGTCGGATGAAGCTTCAGAATTTCCAGAAAGGGCCGGTAGCATTTTTCGTAGGCGTCTTCCAGGACGTGGCCGAAATTGCCGACCGGCTGGTGATCGTGGATGCCGAAAGTCAGGCGAATCTTGTCATTCTGCAATTTATACGCTCCAGTTGATGCTGTCGTAATTGCGGTCGGGAACCTTCAGATTGATCCGGCCGTTTTTCGGGAAGCGGTCTTCCTCCACGCTGCCTTTCATGATCCGGACCACGAAGGAAAGGGGATCGCCGGCGGCGATCTGCAGGAACGAGATGGGCAACGCCAGTTCGATGATTTCCTGCATGCCCAGTTCGTGGTGTTCGCCGATGCTGCGCCAATCCTCGCCGGAATCGGGCGCCCAGATCTGGTAGCGGGTCGCCGCCCGGGCGCCGAAGCGCAAGGGGAAGCGGATTTGCCGCTCGACGCGGCCGGCGATCTGCACTTGCACCTGCAATTCGCTGCCGAAGGCCAGCAGTTCGTCGGACGGGTCGAGCCGCAGGTAAAGTTTTTGTTCGTCGAAGCCGAACATCAACCGCGCCAGCAGGTTCTTCGAAAGGTGCATGCTGCCGCGGACGCGGGTCAGGTCGATGTAGCCGGCGTCGGCCCATTCGTAGAAATTGGTGATGTGGCCGTCGATCGTCGGGTGCAACAGGGCGAGCGGCTGGGTGATCAGCAGGTTCGCCTTGTCGACGTGAATCGGCTCGGACAGCACCGCCGGCGGGTTCTCGTCGAGCGCCAGGTAGACATTGACCAGCTTCTGGCGGAACAGCCGGTCGAAATCGGAATCGTTTTCGCTGTTGAAATCGTCGTCGTACCACCAGAACCAGTCTGAACCTTCGGCCTGGAAAAGCTGGCGGCGCGCCGCGGCGATTTTTTCCGGCGGCATGTTGCCGGCCTGGCGGACGGTTTCGAAATGGCTGCGCGTCCGGTCGACCAGCGACCAGGCGCGGTTTTCCTCGGGCCCGCCGATCCAGATCCGGTAATTGGCATTGATCCAACTGCCGCTGTGCAGCTTGGTCAGGGTCTGTTTCGGCGGCGCCTCGCGTAGCGCCTGGCCCATCGACACCGGCCGGAAGCGCTTGTCCTGCAACAGCGTCTGATACAAACCGTCGAGGAACGCTTCGCCGCCGTCGCGGTAGTATTCCCAGGGGTTTTCGCCGTCGAGCACGACGTTGACCAGGCCGTCCGGCGCGCTTTCCGCGATGCGGCCCAAATGACCGGCGAAATCGAGAATCGCCGTCCGCGGATCGTTTTTCGCGTAAGTGAAGCCGATCAAATCCGACAAGTAACGATCGCGGAAAAAGACGCAGATCTGCGAGCCCTTGTATTCGGCCCGGTACGGCTCGAACAACCGCTGTCGCGAGGAGCCGTCGCCCAGGCTGCGGAAGAGGATGGCCTCGTCGGTGGCGATCCATTCCAGACCGGCGTCGGCGAGGTGTGGAATGATTTCCGGGCAGACCGAACCTTCGCTGGGCCACATGCCGCGGGCGGCCTGGCCGAAAATGCTTTCGTAGTAGGCGACGCCTTCGCGGATCTGGTCGCGCGCGTCTTCCTCGAAGGAAAAATCGCCGTGCAGGGTGACCTCGGGCATGCTGCGCCGGACCACGTGCGAACCGACGAGAATCGGCAGGATCGGGTGGTAGAACGGGCTGGTGGAGATTTCCACGCGCCCGGCCTCCAGCAGTTTTTTCCACAGCGGAATGATCTGCTTGAGGATTTCCAGCTGCACGTCGAGCAGCAGGCGCTTGTCGGGCTCGGTGAAACTCATGCCCTTTTCGAGCAGCGGGACGATGCGCGGATCGCGCCGCGCGGTAAACCCGAACCACGCCAGGTTGAACCAGACCTGCAAGTCCAGAAAATCCTGGTTCGAAAACAGCTTGAGCGCCCGGTCGAGCGATTCCTCGTCGGTGCGGATGCCGCGCCGGTCCAGTAGGCGCGAATAGCCGGGGTAGGGGCGGATCAGCGTTTCCCAGTTGGCCATGAAGAAATAGCGCAGGACGAACCGGCGCTCCTCGTCGTCGAGTTCGGCCGCCGGCTTGCGGGACAGGGCGAGGAACGAATCGTCGATGTCCGGCCGCTCCGCGTAGGCCTTGAGCTGCGCCAGCAGGCTGGGCACTGCATTGATGGTGCAGGCCATCTCGGGATGGCGCAGCAGCATCGCGCTCATGTCGTAGTAGGCCTTGGTGGCGTGCAGCCGCACCCAGGGTAGGATGATTTTTCCGGAGGTATCATCCAGGTAATAGGGCTGGTGCATATGCCACAAAAAGGCGACGCGTAACGGCTTGCTCATTCGATCTTGGCTCCTCGCGGCACGACGGTAATGCCTTCCGGGGTCACAGTAAAGCCGCGTTCGAGATCCAGTTCGTGATCGTAACCGACTTCCACGTGCGCGGGGATCTTGACGAATTTATCGATGATGGCGCGCCGTACCCGCGCGAAGCGGCCGATTTCGACGCCCTCGAACAGTAGGCTTTCGTCGACCTGGGAGTAACTGTTGATCCGCACGAACGGACCGAGAATGGTCCGGTCGATGTGACCGCCGGAGACGATGCAGCCCTCGCTGACCATGGAGTCGGTGGCGATGCCGATGCGGCGCGATTTCTCGTCGGCGAAGACGAATTTCGTCGGCGGCCCCTGGCGCGAGTAGGTGTGCAGCGGCCAGTGGCGGTTGTAGAGGTCGATGACCGGGGCCACGCTGACCAGGTCCATCGAGGCGCGATAGTAGGAATCGATGTCGCCCACGTCGCGCCAGTAACCCCGCTCGCGTTCGCTTTGCCCGGGAACGGCGTTGGTGGCGAAGTCGTAAACGAAGACTTTCTTGTTGCGGCCGACCATCGGGATGATGTTTTTGCCGAAATCGTGCGCGCTGTTCGGATCGCGGCTGTCGGTCTCGACCGCTTCCATCAGGCTTTCGGTGGTGAACACGTAATTGCCCATGCTGGCCAGCGCGCGCGTCGGATCGCCAGGCATGTGTTTGGGTTTGGCGGGTTTTTCCGCGAAGCCGACCAGCCGCCAGTCGGCGTCGACCTCCATGATGCCGAAGGCCGGGGCCTCCTCGATCGGCACCGGAATCGCGGCGATCGTCACATCGGCTTCCTTCTGCAGATGGTAGGAGACCATCTGCCGCACATCCATTTTGTAGATGTGATCGGCGCCGAAGACGCAGACCTGGTACGGGTTTTCGTCCATGATCGCGTGGAAGTTCTGGAAAATGGCGTCGGCGCTGCCCTTGTACCAATCGGGGCCGGTGCGCATCTGCGCCGGGGAGATATCGGTGAAGTAACCGAATTGCGAATTGAGGCGGTAACCGCGGGTGACGTGCTTGATCAGGCTGTCGGCTTTGTATTGGGTCAGGATCTTGATTTTGAAGAAGCTGCCGTTGATGAAATTCGACAGCACGAAATCGACGATGCGGTAGCGGCCGCCGAAGGGCACTGCGGGTTTGGCGCGGTGCGCGGTCAACGGCATCAGGCGTTTGCCCTCGCCGCCGGCCAGGATCATCGTGAGGATGCGGTTTTGGTTGAAATTGGGCGCCATGTCCGTTACCTCCCTTCCGCCGGCGTCAATTCGGCGAAAGCCAGCATTCCCGCGCCGATCATGCCCGCGTCGTTGCCGAGAATCGCGCGTTGAATGGCGACGTTTTCACCCGGAATGCGGTAGGCGCGGCGGCGAATTTCGTCGCGCATCGGTTCGTAGAGCAGATCGAAAGAAGCGCTGACGCCCCCGCCGATGACGAACAAGGGCACGTTCAGCAGATTCAGCACCGACGCCATCATATTGCCCAGATAGCGCGACGCCTTTTCGAAAACCGCCCGGCTGACCGGGCAGCCCTGTTTCGCGGCGTCGTAGATCAGCTTGGGCGTGATCCGGTCGGGATCGCCGCCGGCCAATTGCAGCAGCGGCGCTCCGGGTTCGCGCGCCAGCGCTTCCTTCGCCTGCCGGACCAGCGCCGGCCCGGACGCGTAGGCTTCGATGCAGCCGCGGTTGCCGCAGCCGCAGAGCACGCCTTCGGGTTCGATAGTGATATGGCCGATTTCGCCGGCCATGCCCCATTGGCCGCGCCAGATGCGGCCATCCAGGATGATCCCGCCGCCGATGCCCGTTCCCAGGGTGATCAAAACCATCGAATCGACCGCCTTGCCGGCGCCGAATTCGAACTCGCCGAGCCCGGCCACGTTGGCGTCGTTGTCGATCGCGACCGGCAGGCCCGTTTTCTGCATCAGCGGGCTGACCAGATCCACGTCGTACCAACCGGGGAAATTGGGGGCCTGGCTGATTTTTTTCGAGTCGGGATAAACGCCGCCGGGAACGCCGATGCCCACCCCGAAAGCCGCGCCGCCCGCCGTCTTTTGCAAGCCGTCGATCAAATCCGCCAGCCGATCCACGACCTTGGCCGGCGAGCGATCCTCGCCGGTCGGCACTCGGCGGGGCGAATGCAGACGCCCTTCGCGGTCGAGCAGCGCTCCCTTGATGTCGGTTCCGCCCAGGTCGATGGCAATGGCTACCCGGTTCACGTGTGATTCTCCTTCGCATAGATGTCGGGCAGATGGCGAAAGCGGCCTTCCCAATCCAGACCGTAACCGATCACGAAACGATCCGGGATGGTAAAACCGATTAATGGCTCTTCTATTTGATAAGCGTAACCACGATTTTTCGCAAGCAGGACAACAGGTTGGACGCGGGCCGCGCCCAGCGAAAGCAGGTGCTCGATGCAAAAGGCGAGGGTCTTGCCGGTATCCAGAATATCATCCACCAGGACCACGTTCCGGCCGTGCAGATTCCAGGTCAGGCCGTCGACCAGCTTCAGCTCGCCGCTGCTCGTCCCGCCGCGGTAACTGCTGACGCGCAGGAAGTCGATCTGGACGTCCAAATCGATCGCGCGGATCAGATCGGTCAGGAAGAAGAGGGCGCCGTCAAGAATGCCGACGAAAGTGACCGGTTTCCCGACCAGGGCGGGTCGCAGACTGTCGGCGATCTCTCGAACCCGAGAGCGGATTTTGTCTTGGTCAATGATTATGTTAAAATCGTTTGGAATCATTATGTTAACATCTTACAATTAAAGTAGTGGTTTAGGCAATCCGTTGGCCGGCAACGATCTCGCACAACAGGCCTCGCTGATAAAACTATAAGTATTTTCGACGCTTTCTACTAAAACTTAATCATTTTTCCGCGAACTAGCCAAACTTTCAAGGAAAATTCAAAAATTCCGAACGGTCGCCATTGCGAATAGCCGGTGTTCGTTCAAGCAGTTTTCGATTGCTTGTCTCCGCGACGGCGACAGGGTAAAAATGGCGAATCCATTCGAGGTGGACCATCGATCATCGCGCCAATGAAACGCCTCCAGTGAAATCGCCGGCGTCCGGCATCCGCCGCCGCGTCGCCGCGTTTGTTTTCGGTTTGATTCTGGCTTTGTTGCTCGGCGAATTATCGCTGCGCTGGTTCGTGCCGGCGCCGAGCGTCACCCGTGTATCCGCCGGATTGGTTCATCTATCCGACGACCTGGCGCTGCGCTATGAATTGACGCCGTTCGGCACGGACGGGAAGGTGGCGATCAACGGCGAGGGGCGGCGCGATTTTCATTATCCCCAAACAAAGGAGCCCACCGTTTTTCGCCTGGCCTTGCTCGGCGATTCGGTGACTTTCGCGGCGGCCGTGCCGCTGGCCGAGACGTTCGCCAAGCGCCTCGAGTATCTGCTCAATCGCTTTCAGGCTTCGCCGCGCATCCGGTTCGAGGTCTGGAATTACGCGGTTCCCGGTTACGGTATTCGCGAAGAAGCGCGGTGTCTGGAAAGCAAGGTCGGCCGCGATCGGCCGGACCTGGTGCTGCTCGCCTACTGTTTGAACGACCCCGATCCGTTCACGATCGACCTGGCGCTTTTGTACCAGAACCTGAAGGCGGCGGACAAACGGCGGATCGGCCGGTTGCTGGGCGCTCCCTCGGATTTCGGATCGGTCCTCGTCGAGCGCAGCCGGCTGCTGCAGCTCGTCGCCCCGTTGTTTTTGCCCGCCGGCCATCGCGCTGCCGAACGGCAGGCGAACGAATACATTCGCGGCTTCTGGGAAGCCGATCGGCGGTCTCGCGAAAGCAACCGGTCGCGGTCCTACCAGGAGTATGTGCGCGTGGTGACCGACCGGAACTGGTCCGCGGTCGAAAGCGGGATGCGGCAACTGCGGTCGTTTGCCGAGGCGAACCGCATCGCGGCCGGCGTCGTGATTTTCCCGGTTCTGTGGCATCTGCCGAACTACGATTTGCAACCGGTGCACGAGCGGGTCGCCGCCGCGGCCGAAAAAGAGGGGCTGCCGGTGCTTGATCTGTTACGCCTGTTTCAGGATGCGGCGGTGCGGTTGCGCTGGCCGGACGAGCCGCCGGACCCGATTCACCCCGATCTGGCCGGAAACCGCCTGGCCGGCGCCGGCATCGCCGCTTGGCTGGTGCGGCGGAATCTGCTGCCGATTCGCGAAGCGGACATGCAAAGCGGCTTTTTCGAGCTGGCGACCGTCACCGCCGCTGCGCCGCCCGATTGGTGGAACCGCTACGATATGCTCTGGCTGGAGCAGGCGGTGCGGCAGGCCGCCGCCGGCCGCTGCCGGGAAGCGCAAGAATCCTACGCCGCGGCGGTGAATCTCAACCCGGCCGTCCAGGCGTTGCGTCCGGCGGTCAACCGCTGCCGGCCGGTTGCCGAATGATCAATCGCCGACGGGCGTCGTCGTCGAGCGGTTGGTCGATTGGGGTGGGGGATGCGGCACAATTTCATTCGTTTCATTTTCTGGCTGTCGATCGGTCTTTGCCTGGTCATGGCTCTGGCTTGCTCGGGATCCGGAAACGAGGATGACGCCGAGAACCAGGCCGGCGACGACGAGAGCCCGGGGCCGGAGCAAGATGACGACAATAACGACAACGACGACAACGACGACAACAACGACAACGATAATGACGCATTGTCGGCGGATGTGATCGTCGACCCGGATTCGCCCGGCGCGACGGTTCCGAACACCTTCCTCGGCATTTCCGTCGAATGGACGCACATCGTCGATTACCTCGGCGAAAATTCGGGCGAGGCGCGTGCCGCCACCGTGCAGTTGCTGCGCAATTTCGAAGCCGAGGGGCACCGGCCGGTCGTGCGGATCGGCGGCAACAGCCAGGATCGAGCCTGGTGGAATCCGGACGGCCTGCCGCGGCCGCCAGGCGTCGAAGTCGATCTCGATCCCTTGCCGGTCTCGATTCTGGCGGCGCTGAACGAGGCGGCGGGCACTTCCTTGGTGTTGGGTTTGAACTTGGTGCTCGGCGACGCCGCCAACGCGGCGGCCGTGATTGCGGGCCTCGATGACCGGATATCTCGCGACGCCGTCGCGGCTTTCGAATTGGGCAACGAGCCGGATTATTACTGGACCGAAGGGCTTCGCCCGCTGTTCTATCGTTACGACCATTACCGCGGCGAACTGGAAACCTTTCACGACGGGCTTGCCGCGTTGGTCTCGCCGGTCCCGCCGTTTGCCGCGCCGGCGTTGGGAAGCACTTTCTGGCTTCGCCGCCTGGCCGATTTTTTCTCCGCGGAAAGTGACTGGGTGGCGATGATCACCACGCATGTCTACCCATTTACCGTTTGCTACGACCTGCCGCCACCGGCGCCGGCCAGGTTGCTCGACGATTTTGCCACCGTGGACATCGGCGTCGTTTACGAACCGGTCGCGACGGCTGCGCACGCCGCGGGGTACACCTATCGGATGGATGAACTCAACAGCGTTTCCTGCGGCGGCGCCGACGGGGTGAGCAATGCCTATGTCGCCGCTCTCTGGAGCGCCGACGTGGCTTTCCGCCTGGCTGCCGCGGGCCTCGACGGCCTCAACTTTCACACCCCGGGAACCTATTACGGAGTTTTCAACTACGACGAGACCGGCGCCTTGGTCGTGATGCCGCTTTACTATGGGATGCGCTTGTTCTCATTGGCGACCGCCGCCAACGGCCGATTGCTGCCGGCCGTCAGTTCGCTGTCGAAACGGGTCCGGGTTTGGGCCACGCTCGGCGATGACGGCGCGGTGCGTGTTTTATTGCTCAACGAGGAACTGACCGGCGATTCATTGGTGAAGGTGCGGGTGAAAGGCCGCCCGGCAGCGGCGAAACTGATCCGTTTGCGGGCGCCGGCGATCGATGCCCAGACCGGGCTGACGCTCGGCGGACAGACCTGGGACGGTTCGAGCGACGGCCTGCCGCTCGGCGATCCGGAATACGAAACGCCGCCGCGGAAGGGCGACACCTATTATATTTCGCTGCCGGCGTTGCAGGCGGTGGTGGTGACGGTTCCGCCGGTCGAATAAAATTCGTGACGCGGTAAAAAACAAAAACCCCGTACCTTGACGGTAAACGGGGTTTTGCCTGTCGCACGAGTGGAGGGAATCGAACCCCCAACCCCCGGTTTTGGAGACCGGTGCTCTGCCAATTGAGCTACACTCGCTCAAAAAAAGCGGCTTATTGCTATCATAAATGACTAGGTCCAGCAATAGGAAAATGTCACGCTGTATTAGCTTAGCGACTTTGTCCCCTGTAACTGCTTAGCGATTATGTCCCCCATGAAGAAGGACATGATTTCGATGACTCCCAAGGAGTTACAGCGGATGAGGTTGCTGGTCTGCGTCCTGGAGGGGCAGCTGCCCC
>JAAYVF010000098.1 GCA_012517325.1 Myxococcales bacterium
AAAGCCCGATGCAAAACGGAAAATCGAAAGGGAACAACCAACTGGACGTGGGTCTATCAGGCCTCGGCTCCGAACTCTACGTAACCAAGGGGACATTTTTGCTGCACAGTTAAGGGGACATATTGCCTAAGTATAAACAGTTTGGCGCCCCGCCGGAAGCAAGCGGATTATTTCGTCTCGGCCGGCGTTTCCGCGGGACCTTTCCAGAGCCAACCTTCGCTGAGCAGGCACCCCGCATCGTTGCAATCCATCACCATCAGCGTGGCGGTCATCGTTTCGCCGTCGATCGTCAGGGAATAGCCGTGGGCGCTCGGTTGAACCTCTCCCTGGCCGAAGGCGCGCGTCATTTCCAACAGTCTCGCCTGGACGTCCGCCGGCGCCCGCCGCGCGCGCGACAGCCTGGCGATGGCGGACAAGCCCCAGTCGGGTGAAAAGCCGAGCAACCATTCCCATTCGGGGTCGGCCTCGCGCCAGGAGAGGCATTCCAAGCCGGCGAAAAAGTCGGACGGGCGCGCCGGGCCGGCGAGCAATCGCTCCGCTTGTTCCCGGGTGGCGCCGAAGCGCAGCCCGGCGGGGGCGAAGGCCTCGGCTGCCTTCAGCTTCAACCGGCGGCGCGAGGTATCCATCGCGCGATAGGCCGCCTTGTCGACGAAGGCCACCGACAGGCTCTGGTCGCCGCCGCAAGACAGGTAGACCAGCATCGTGTCGGTTTCGTATTCGAGGAACAGCCGCTCGCCGCGCGACAGATCCGCGTTGAAGCGATAGCCCCGATCGAACGCGCGGCGAAAGCCCTGCGCTTTTTCCAGATCCGCCGTGGGATAATGCAGCCGCACGCGAAACAGCCGCTCGTTCCAGAAACTGAGTCCGACCCGCTCGACGTTCGCGGTGAACCATTCGGGTAGCGGCTTGTCGTCCGCGAAGGGATCGAGCACCGACCAGGACTGCCCGAGCTCCGTGTCGTAGGTATCGAGCTGCCGCGACCGCGCGGCGAACGCCTGTTCCATCTCGGCGACCGTCATTCCGAAACGCAGCGGGCCGAGCGCGAAATCTTTTTTTTGTCCCGGCAATTCGGTACAACCGGCGCCCAGAAGCGCCAGGACGCCCAACAGCGCGGCCAGAATCGCCGCCGGAACTCGCCGCATCGCATTCATCCTTTGATCACCGCCAGCGGCCGTAGTCGCGCCACCTTGCGGGCCAGGCCGGCGCCGTGTACGACTTCCACCACGGCGGCCACGTTTTTATAGGCTTCGGGCATTTCCTCGGCCAGGGTGCCGCGTTGCCGCGCCCGCACCAGGACGCCCGACCGGCGCAGTTCCTCGTCGATGACCCGGCCGCGCGCCTGTTTCATCGCCGCGTGCCGCGACAACAGCCGCCCCGCGCCGTGGCAGGTCGAGCCGAAGGTTTCGCGCCCCGCCTGTTCCGTCCCTACCAGCACGTAACTTTCCGAGCCCATGTCGCCGGGCACGAGCACCGGCTGGCCGACCTCGCGGTAACGCGCCGGGATGTCGGGCGAGCCCGGGCCGAAGGCGCGCGTCGCGCCCTTGCGGTGCACCACCAGCTTGCGCCGGACGCCTTCGACCTCGTGCGTTTCGATTTTCGCGATGTTGTGCGCCACGTCGTAGACGGTTCGCAGGCCCAGTTCGCGCGGGGCGAGGCGCAGCGCCGCCGACAAGATCCGGGCGGCGCGGGCCATCAGGATTTGCCGGTTGGCGAAGGCGTAATTCGCGGCGGCGGCCATGGCGGCCAGATATTCGCGGCCCGGGGCGCTGGCCCGCGGCGCGCAAGCCAATTGGCGGTCGGGCAGGTGCAGCGGATGCTGCCGGACGTGGCGGGCCATCGCCGCCAGGAAATCGTCGCAAACCTGGTAGCCCAGCCCGCGGCTGCCGCTGTGAATCAACACCGTGATCTGCCCGGGGCGCAGGCCGAAAGCGTCCGCGGCGACGGCGTCGAAAATCTCTTCGACATAGCCGATTTCGGCGAAGTGGTTGCCGCTGCCCAGCGTGCCGAGCTGGTCCTTGCCGCGCTCCAGCGCCTTGTCGCTCACCGTATCAGGGTCGGCGTCGTCGATCGCGCCGCCGTCTTCGAGGTAGGCGAGTTCGTCCGCCTCGCCCCAGCCGGCGCGCACCGCCCAGGCCGCGCCGTCGCGCAGCACCCGCTTCAATTCTTTCGGACCGAGCGCGACATCCCCGCCGCGTCCGACGCCGGCCGGAATCCCGGCATAAAACGCGTCGACCAGGGTCGGCAGCTCGGCTTCGATTTCCCGCCGGTCGAGCGCCGTGACCGCCAGACGCACGCCGCAGTTGATGTCGTAGCCGACGCCGCCCGGCGACACGACGCCCGCGTCGAAATCGAACGCCGCCACGCCGCCGATCGGAAAGCCGTAGCCCCAATGAATGTCGGGCATCGCCAGGCTCGCGCCGACGATTCCCGGCAGGTGGGCCACGTTGCGCACCTGCGCGGCCGCCTCGTCCTTGCCCAGTTCGCGTTCGAGGCGCTCATCGACGTAGATACGCCCCTCGACCCGCATCCCGCCCTGCTTCGGCAGGCGCAAGCGGAATTCGTCCAGGCGGATCCAGTCGCTCATGGCCTACTGCTCGAAAAAAAGCAAGTTGGCGATGCCCGGGAAGGTCTCGGTTTCGGTGACGCCGTTTTTCACGGTGCGGATCGTGGTGTCCATCCGGAGGCGGTACAGCATCGGATCGGCGACCAGCAGGCGGACGATCTTCTGCTCGACGTAGGAACACGGGCCGAGCGGGTCGATGGTTTCGCCGTACCGGCCGTTGCGCGCCTCGACGAAGTACTCGGTGTCGTCGATGCGGCCGTGCAGGTTGAACGCCACCGGGTGGCGGTATTTCTTCGTCGCCTGCCATTGCAGGATTTCCAGGTCGACGGCGTCGGTATGGCGTGGTTGCTGGCCGTCGCGCACGGCCATCAGGCTGCGGACGATCTCCGCGCCGCGCTTTTGCAGTTTGACGATCTGGTGAAAATCGACCGTCCGCACGGGCGTGGAAACGTGCAGGCTGAACCAGTTTTTCGAGAACGAAAAATACGCCTCGTTCGACCAGCAATGATCGGTGTAGCCCGTGCCCGTCACCTGGAAGGTCTGCCCGTCGGACGCGACCGTCCCGCTGACCCGGCCGCGCGGCGCGGTCATCAGCCAGTTCCAGGTGTCGTTGTTCTTGCCCAGCAACAGCCGGCCGGTGCCGTTGCGCCACAAGGGCGCGGTGGGCGTCAGGGTCATCTCGGCCGTCACCTTGCCTTCCTGGATCGAGAGGCGGTAATCGCGCCCGTCCTGCCAGAATCGAGCCTTGCCAGCGTGGACGTCGAAGCGGTCGGTCGCCGCCTGGAAGCGGCTGTTGTCGATCCGCAATTCGTTGGAGTAAATCCGCCCGTTCGGGGCGTAATAAGAGACGTTGATGCCGGGATTGTTGTCGTAGAGGCCGGCGTTGCTGACCAGCACCACGGCGAAGAAGAAGCCGCCGTCGTCGGCCCGGGCGTGAAACGACCAGCTTTCCATGTAGGTTTCGTCGCTCATCGGATGCCAGCGGCCCGCCTCGCTCGGATTCAAGGCCGGCTGGCCGGAAAACTGCGAAACCGCCGCGCCGGCCAGCCCGGCGGCCGCGAGCAACAGCACGATCGTACCGATCACCCTACGCATGATCCTTGTACTCCCGTTCCAGGGCCTGGTTCCGCAACGAATCGAGGTAGTCGCGCGGCGGGCGTTTCAAAACGCCGGCCCGGTTGACGAACGCATGGCGCGTATAGCC
This sequence comes from Myxococcales bacterium, assembly GCA_012517325.1. NCBI lineage: Bacteria > Pseudomonadati > Myxococcota > Myxococcia > Myxococcales > Myxococcales bacterium. The sequence goes on from JAAYVF010000098.1 coordinate 3,768, forward strand.
CAGGACGCACACCTCGCCGTCCGCCCCGTAAATCCGGTAATCGAACCGGATCGAGGCGTTTTTCACCCATTTGCGGTTCAGCCACAACTCGATGACCAACTCGTCGTCGAACCGCGCCGGGCGTTTGTGCTCCAGGTGCGTCTCGACGATCACGATGCAGTATTCCGCCTCCTCGAACATCGCCCGCGGCGCCAGGGAATATTTGCGAAACCACTCGGTGCGCCCGATATCGAGCAGGCGCAGGTAATTGGCGTAATACACAATGCCCAGGGCATCGGTATCGCCGAAGATGACCCGGTATGGTACACGCAACAAACCCATCGCCGCACTCCTTGATGAATTCGCGAGCGAGCCTATTAACCGCGACCCCCGGCCGCAAATCAAGGGGACATCGGAAAGAAAACAATCCAGGTTTTATTAAAACGGCCAATCGATGCCGAGATCCAACGCTAAAAATGCGTTGCTTTTTCCGCAGTTTTTGCTACACTGTGGCCGCTTTCAATTGATTATTTTCGTGGAGCAAAATGATGAAAATTACGCCGCTGGACATCAAGCAGCAGCAGTTCAAGAAGATCCGCAGCCGTTATTACGACCTGGGCGAGGTCGACTCGTTCCTCAACATGGTCGCGATGGAGATGGAAGCGAACCTGCGCGAAAACGCCGAGATGAAAGAGGAGCTCAAGCGGGTCAAGAGCCGCCTGAACGAACTGGTCGAGAACGAGAAAATCCTCAAGGACGCCATCATTTCCACCCAGAAGGCCGTCGAGGACATCCTTTCCAACGCCCGCAAGGAACGCGAGATCATCGTCGCCCAGGCCCGGCTGGACGCGGAAAAGCTCATCGGCAACGCCCACGACCAGGTACGCAACCTGACCCAGGATGTTCAGGAACTGCGCCGCCAGCGCGTGCGCGTCGAGGCCGAGCTGACCGCCGTGCTGACCAGCCACCTCAAGCTGCTCGAAGCCGCCGCCGAGGAAACCGACCGCCACGAGGAAGAGGCCGACAAGGTGATGATCCTGGGCAAAAAGTGAGTTCCCTGCTCCGCCCGGCACCCGAGGGCGCGTTGCTGCAGGCGCGGGTCACCCCCAAGGCCTCGGCCGACCGCCTGGGCCCCCTGCACGACGACCGCCTGAAAATCGCCGTCACCTCGCCGCCCGACAAAGGCAAGGCCAACGAACACGTGGCGCGCCTGCTCGCCAAAAAGCTGGACTTGCCGAAAAGCGCCGTCGAGGTCGTCGCCGGCGCGACCGACCGCGCGAAAACCCTGCTGATCCGGGGCTTGTCGGTCGAACAGGTCCGCGACAAACTGGGTCTATGAAGTTTTTCCGCCTCGCCCTGTTGCTGCTCCTGTTGCTGCCGGCGCCGCGGGCCCGGTGCGCCGAGCCCCGGTGGGTGCGCTTCGATACCGAGCATTTCGGCATTCAATTTCCCGATCAGGAAGCCTCGGCGGGTGTGTCGTTCGGCAAGACGCTGGAAGCCCTGCGCGGCCGCGTGCTGGCGGTCATTCCGGCCGCCGGCGACGCGCCGAAGGTCAACGTCCTGCTGGCGCCCGATCGCGCGTCCTTCGACCAACTGCAGCCGGACGGCCGGGCGCCCGAGTGGGCGGTCGGCACAGCCAACGTCAAGACCCGGACGATCATCGTTTATTCGCCGCGCGGCGCGCTCGACAAGAGGCTGAGCGACGAATACGAAAAAACCGTTTTGCACGAGTTGAGCCACGTTTACCTGAGCGACGCCGTCCAGGGGCGGCACCTGCCGCGCTGGCTGAACGAGGGCGTGGCGCAACTGGTGGCCGGCCAGTGGACGAGTATGGACGCCGCGCGGCTGACCGTCACGCTGCTCCTGGACCGGCTGATTCCGCTGAAGGATCTGATCAACCATTGGCCGGAAACCGAATCACGGGCCAAGCTGGCCTACGCCGAATCGCTGGCGCTGACGAATTACCTGCAGGAATCGGGGCGGCTGTCGCCGGTGCTTGAAAATATCCGCGCCGGCCAAACGTCATCGGAAGCCCTGAAGAGCGCGACCGGCGCGTCGCTCCAAACCTTCGAAAAACGCTGGCTGCGTTTTCTGCGGCAGAAATACACCTGGCTGTCGATTCTCAACCAGGGCTGTCTCTGGACGTTCATGGCGCTGCTGCTGGTGGTGGGGTGGTTTCTGGTCAAGCTGCGCCGGAAAAAGCAGTACGAACGCCTCGACGACGACCTGACCGGCCCGCCCCTGCCCCCGCTGCGCAAACTGCGCCCCCTCCGCCGCCGCGGCGACGGCGACCCGCCGATCCGGCGGGTGCATTGAACCCGGCTAGAAGAAAAAACCGTAATAGCGCCTATCGTCATTTCTTTACCTAGCGAGTCAGCCGACAGGTGAAATATTTGATCCCTCACCCTTGGTCCTTCTCCCATTTAAGGGCGAGTGGAAAAGATGAATGGGCTCCCTTCATCCCCAGGTGGGAGAAGGGTCGGGAATTAGGGGAAAAAGTCCGGACTTTTGTGGAGCAGGCTCACGTAAAGAAATCACTAATCAATGATATTAACGCCCGGCGGCGGCCGAGGGGCCGCCGCCGGAAGTATCGTTTGGAAAAGTGCGGTTTACTTCGTCATCAGGAAGTCGACCACGTCGGCCACGAGGCCCGAGCCGTAGCCGTGCCATTTGACGCGGATGACGTGATCGGCGTCGAGGATCATATTGAACGGGAACGCCGGCTGCCACCAATAGGCCTGTTGAACATGGTCGGTGGAGTCGTTCAGGTTCGGGATCAGGCCGGTCCAGCCGTGATCCGTAATCCAATCCTGCAACTCGGATTGATCGACCGAACCGCCCGTGTTGTCCTCGTACATCAGGCCCAGAATGACCACGTCGTCGCCGTTGTCGAGGTATTCCTGCATCAGGTCGGCCAGTTCGTTGGCCTCCTGGCCGCAGTACACGCACCACTGCGCGTAGCCGTCGATCACCACGATCTGGTCCGCGTAATCGGCCAGCGAAACCGAATTGCCGTCCTGGTCGATCAGGGTGAAATCGGCCATCGTCGCGCCGATCGCGGTGTCGCTGTCGGCCACCTCGTAGTGGTAGGTCTTTTCGTTGCTTTTGTTGCCGACGCTGTCGATGTAGTAGTACTTCAATTCGTGCGTACCCTCGGCCAGCGCGCCCTCGATGTCGGTGAAGTCGTAGCCGACGAGGTAGTTCAACTGGTCGCTGGTGCACTCGACGTAGCTGGGGATGTCGTCGTATTCGACGATCTCGCCGCCGTCGAGCGCGTAGTACATTTTGCCGCCCGCCAGGTCGCAGGCTTCATCCTTGAAGGTCGGGAACAGGAAGGCTTTTTCCTGCGTGCCGATGGTCTCCGGCAGCGTCGCCTGGGACCACAATTCGTAATCGAGCGCCGAGAGGAACAGTTGCGACCCCAACAGCAGGGGGATCGAGCTGACGGAGTCGTCGTCATCGTCGCCGGTATCGTCGTCGGTCGTGTCGTCATCGGCGGTGTCGTCGTCGCCGCCGGACAGGCAGTCGCTGACGGCCGCGCAATTGGCGGCGTTGAGCACGCATTGGCCGACCGCGGCGGTGGTATCGGTATCGCAGATGCGCTGGCAGTCGTCGGCCGTTTCGGCGCCGATCAAACCGCCCAGGCCGCATTGGCCGACGCGGTTGCAGAACGCATCGCAGGCCGAGGAGCCGCCGTCGTCGTTGTCGTCGTCGTCGCCGGTGCTGCACTGAGTGAGGAAAACCAAGGCCGAGCCCAGCATGAGCAGGAAAATCAACCCCAAAAGCGTTCTTTTCATCGTTGTACTCCTTCGAGTTCTCGAAACGGCGACGATAAAGGTCTTTGCGGCGCAAGTCAATTTCGCTTGACCGGCCCGGAATCGTTGCGCAAACTGCATCCGAATATCAAGAAAGCGCGCGCGCCGCATGGAAAATCCGAACCTCTCCGTCGTCATCGCCGCCTATCAAGCCGGCGCCACGATCGGCCGCACGGTCGATTCGGTCCGGGCCTGCTTGGGCGGCGAGCGGCTGCAGATCATCGTCGCCGACGACGGCAGCGACGACGACACCCGCGACCAGGCAGCGCGCCCGGGGGTCGAAATCCTCGCCCTCCCCCACGTCGGCCGGCCCGCCGCGCTCAACGCCGGCCTTGCCGCCGCCCGGGGCGAGATCGTGCTGTTCACCGATGCCGACTGCGTCGTGCCGTACTCCTGGATCGAGGATCTATTGGACGACCTCAAAGACGTCGACGGCGTCGGCGGCAACCTGCTGCCGAGCCGCCTGACCGCCGTCGAACTGGCGAAGGTGCTGCGCTACGTGCAGGAATTCGAGCGGAACTACGAACTGGCGGGCGAATACCCCGGCATCTGCCTCAACGGCAACAACATGGCCCTGCGCCTCGAAGCGTTGCGGAAGGTGGGCGGCTTCGACGAGACCTTTCTGCACGGCGCCGACGCCGACCTGACCCGGCGGCTCCTGGCGGCCGGCTGCCGGTTGCGGCGCACGGTCCAGGCGCAGGTCACTCACCTCAAGGTGGACGATTTCCGTTCGTTTCTGCGCACGATGTGGCGGCGCGGCAGCACGGTGAAATTCGGGCTGAAGAGCGGCGAGGAGAACTGGGGCACGATGTTGCGGGCCCTGTGTCTCTCGCCCTGGAAATGGTTGCTGATCGATTTCCGGCGCGCGCCGCGCCTGGCCATCCTGGGTCCGGAAGCGACCGGCGGGCGGGCCTGGTTGGCGCCGCTGGTCAATTTCGCGGGCGGCATCGTCAACGCGCTGGGGCGCATCCACTACTATCGGCGGTTTCGGCGGGGCGTTCGATGAGCCTGGTCCGCAAAGCCGCCGGCGCCGCGTTCTGGGTCGCCTTCGCGACCTACGCCGGGCAGTTGATCACCTTCCTGGCCAACATCGCCCTGATGCGCCTAATCGCGCCCGAAGCGTTCGGCGTGCTGTCGCTGGCGACCTTTTTCTGCACCCTGGCCCGTAAGCTGGTTGGGTTCGGCTTCAATCACGCGCTGATCCACAAGCAGGACGACCTGGACACCGCCGCCGGGACGCACTTCGCGCTCAACCTCGCCAGCGCCGCCGTGGTAATGCTGACGGCCTTCGCGGCGTATCCGGCGGTCGCGCACTATTACGACCGGTTGACCGCCCTGGTGCTGATCGGCGTGTCGGTCGGCGCCGCCTTCGAAAGCGCCAGCTTCACGCCGCGGATCATGCTGGAAAAGCAGGTCGAGTTCCGCGGGCTGATGCTGCTCAACCTCGCTATCAACCTGACGGTCAACGGGCTGGCGGTCGGCGCCGCCTGGCTGTGGCCGAACGTGTGGGTGCTGGCGTTTCGCGTGGCCGGCGCCCAGGCGATCGAAGCGATCGGCTATTGGAAACTCAACGCCGGACTGAAGCTGCAACGGCCGACCCGCGACATGGCCCGGTGGTTTCTGCGCTTCGGGTCGCCGCTGTGGCTGGCGGGCCTGGCGACCTTCGCGGTGCTGCAGTTCGACGACTTCCTGGTCGGCACGATGATCGACGAAAAGGCGCTCGGTTTTTACAGTCGCGCTTACGCCCTGGCCGTGCTGCCCACGACGATGGTCGGCCACATCGTGGCGCGCGTCGCCTTTCCCATCTACAGCCAGTTGCAGCGCGACAAGAACAAGCTGTCGGAAGCCTTCACCCTGGTGATGCGGCTGATCGTGCTGTTTTCGGGGCCCGCCGCCCTGGGCCTGGCCTATTGCGCGCCGGAATTCGTGGCGGTGGTCTTCGGCGAAACCTGGCGGCCGATGGCCTCGCTGGTCCGTTACCTGCTGCTGTACGAGGTGCTGCGGCCGATGTTCGACGACGTGGGCGAACTGTTCACGGCGATCGGCGAGCCGCGCAAGATCAGCCGCATCCAGGTGGCCCAGGCGATCGCGGTGGTCGTTCTGACGCCGCCGCTGGTCTATTTTTTCGCGGCCAAGGGCGCGGCGCTGTCGGTCGGGCTGGTGATGCTGCTGGGCGTGATCCTGGCATACCGGGATCTGCGCCCGCATGTTATATTCGACTTCTGGGGCGTCCTGGTCCTACCGTTGGTGTTGTGCCTGGGAGCGGCGGGACTGTCGGCCCTGGTTTTGTCCCTCTGGCAACCGGCCGGCGAGGTGACCCGGCTGATCGCGAAAATCGTGTTGTTCGGCGGGTTCACCGTCTTGTTGCTCGGATTGGCGCAAGGCCGGCGGTTGCGGCGGGAATACGGCGAAATTAAAAATCGTTTAACGAAACGGGAAGCGGTTTGAAAACGTTGGATGTCGGTTGCGGCGGCAATAAAACGCCCGGCGCGTTCGGGGTGGATCTTTATCCCTTTCCCGGCGTGGACCTGACGCACGACCTGGACCGGACACCGTGGCCGCTCGCCGACAACCAGTTCGACCGGATCGTCGCGTCGCACGTCATCGAGCATCTGCAAGATCCCGTCGCGTTCATGAACGAGATCCACCGCGTCGCCAAGCCCGGCGCCGTCGTCGAACTGGTGACACCGCACTTTTCCAACCGTTGCGCCTACGCCGACCCGACGCACCGGCGTGCCCTGAGCGCGCGGGCCTTCGACTTTTTCACCGGCACGCCGCCCCGCCGGCCGGGCCGCCTGGCGGTGCTGGGCAATTATCTGTTCGAACACCGCTACGAGTACCCACGCCTGCCGAGCGTCGCGCCGTTCAGTCCCGTGCGCCTGCATTTGTCGTTCAGCCGGATCTTTCGCCTGACGGGCATCGCCTGGCTCGCCAACCGCTTCCTCGATTTTTACGAATTTTACGGCGCCTGGTTGCTGCCGGCCCGCGACCTTCACCTGACCCTGCGGGTGGAGAAATCCTGACCATGGACCGGCGACGTTTCGGCTCCCAGGTCGTCTACTTTTCCGACACCACCGGCGGCGGCTGGGCGGGCCTTGCGCTGCGCCTGCGTCTGGCCGGCGACAAGGGACCGGTCCGGCTGGCGGCCGACGTCCGCCGCAAGTGGCACCGCCGTTTTCGCCCGCACGAACCGCTGCCGTTCGCGCAGGCGATTCACCTCGAGGTGACCAACGCCTGCAATTTGCGCTGCGTCATGTGCCCGCGGCAGTTCATGGATCGTCCGGTGGGGCGGATGGACCGGGAGCGGTTCGGCGAGATCGCGCGGCAGTTGAAAACGCAACGCGACTGGATCGAATCGGTCGCGCTGATGGGCCTGGGCGAACCCTTTTTGCACCCGGAGTTGCTCGACCTGGGCCGGATCGCCAAGGAAGCCGGCCTGCACCGGCTATACACGAGCACCAACGCGACGCTGCTGAGCGAAAGCCGCGTCGCGGAATTGCTCGCCGCCGACGTGTTCGACCAGCTCATCCTGTCGGTGGACGGCGATCGGGCGACCTACGAGAAAGTCCGCCCCGGTTGCGCCTACGAGGTCGTCGAAGCCGGAGTCGAGCGGCTGCTCGCGGCGAAACGGCAGCGCGGCGCGCGGCGGCCGGCCATCGAACTGCAAATCCTGCTGATGGACCAGACCGAGGCGGAGATCGAAGACTTCTGCGCCCGCTGGGTGCCGCTGCTGGGCTCGCGCGACCGCATCCTCATCAAGGAAGTCGACACCTTCGGCGGCCAGGTCGACGACCGCCGCACCGCCGCGCACCGTCACCTCGAACCGGCGGAGCGTTTTGCCTGCCGCCAACTCTGGAAGGATCTGGCGGTTAGTTGGGACGGGCGCGTCACGGTGTGCTGCAAGGACGTGCTGTACAAGCTGGCGGTCGGCAACGTGAACGAAACGCCGCTGGCCGAACTCTGGCGGTCAGCGCGTTGGGAAACCATCCGCCGCCTGCACCTGGAAAAACGCTGGGACGAACTGGACCCCTGCCGCGATTGCCTGGAGTGGTGGATTTGAACGCGCCGATCCTGCACGTCACCGACGCCTTTCCGCCCGAACGGGGCGGCGTCGAACGCGTCGTCGAGGAACTGGCCGCCGCGCAGGTCCGCGCCGGCCGCCGCGTGCAGGTGCTGACCAAGGCAGTCGCCGGAGCCCCGGCGCGCGAGGTCCGCGCCGACGGCGTGGAGGTTTTTCGCTATCCGTTCGCGGCGCGGCCGACTCCCTGGAAATACCTGACCAGCATCCGCGCCAGTCGCCGGCTGGCGCGGCAAATCGACCGCGAATCGCCGCCGGCCCTGGTGCATTTTCACCTGACGCTCTCGGCCCAGGGGCCGCTCGACCTTTGGCGAGGACGCAAACCGCTGGTCTATAGTTTTTACGGGCCTTGGCACGCGGAATTCGCCGTCGAGGCCGAGGAAATCCGGCGCGCCGCGGGCGGGCTTTACCGCGCCTATCTGGACGAGCAAATGGCCTGGCAGCGCCGCCGGCAAATCCGCCTGTTGCGCGCGGTCGATCGGGTCGCGGTGCTCAGCGAATTCAGTCGCGGCTGGGTCGGCCAACTGGCCCCCGAACGCGCGGCGGACGCGGTGCGGATTCCGGGCGGCATCGACCCGGATCGTTTCACCCCCGATGCGGTGCCGGCGATCGATTGGCGCTCCGGCGCGGATTTCGTGGTGTTGACGGTTCGCCGCCTGGCACGCCGCATGGGGCTGGATCTTTTGCTGGCGGCGGTCGCCGAATTGAAAACCCGCGGCCTGGCGGTTCGCTGCCTGATCGCCGGCGGCGGGCCCTTGCGCCGCGAGTTGGAGGAGCAGGCCGAACAACTGGGCATCACCGCGCAGGTTTGCTTTTTGGGCTTCGTGCCGGACGAACAATTGCAGGGCCTGTACCGCGCGGCCGACCTGTTCGTCGTGCCGTCCCGCGCCGAGGAAAATTTCGGCCTCATCGTTTTGGAGGCCGCCGCTTGCGGCGTTCCGGTGGCGGCGACGCCGGTCGGTTCGCTGCCCGAAATGCTGGCGGCGGTCGCGTCGCCCTACCAGGCGCGCGAAACGACGGCCACGGCGCTGGCCGAGGTGATCGAACGCGCGGCGCGGGAACGCGAACCGCAGGCGCGCACCTGCCGCGAAATCGTTTCGCCGCGACTTCGCCGCGAGTATTCCTGGCCGCGGATCGCCGCGGAATTCGACCGGGTTTACGCCGGCCTGGGGGTCGACTGATGCGCGTCGCCGTGCTGGGCCATACCTACATCGTCCGCGCCAATCGCGGCAAATATCGCGCGCTGGAGCGCCGCGGCCATCAGGTGCTGCTGTGTTCGCCGCGCCTCTGGCGGGAGACCGATTTCGGCCTGCGCACGTTCGAGAGCGACGATCGCCTGGACGCCGCCGCCTTTTCCTGTCCGTTCCACGGCCGGGTGCGCCGTTATTGGTATCCGCGCGGCGAACTGCTGGCGGCGCTGCGCGGCTGGCGGCCCGACGCCCTCGTGGCGGAAACCGAGCCCGGCGGCTTGGCGGCGCTGGAAGCCGTGTGGGCGGCGACCCGCCTGGGGCTGCCTTTGCTGCCGTTCTCATGGGAGAATCTGCCGTTGACGGGTTGGTCGCGCCTGGCGGCGCTGCCGGTTTATCGCGCCGCGCGCCGGTTGCTCGTCGGTTCGGGGGGAGCGGCGCTAGTCGCCCGCCGCGCCGGGTATCGCGGTCCGCTCACCGTGATCCCGCAGGTCGGGGTGGATCCGGCGCGGATTCCGCCGCGCCGCGCCGCCGGCCCCGCGTCGCCGCCGACGGTGCTGTTTCTCGGCCGGTTGGATCGTAAAAAAGGCGCCGACCTGCTGCTCGACGCCCTGGCGGCGGCGCCGGCCTGGCGCGGCCTGATCATCGGCGACGGCGCCGAACGCGGCAATCTCGAAGCGCACGCCGCCCGCCTGCGGCTGGGCGATCGGGTGACTTTTCGCGCGGCCGTTTCCCACGAGGAGGTGCCGGCCGTGCTGACCGGCGCCGACGCCCTGGCGCTGCCCAGCCGCACCGTTCCCGGGTGGGCCGAGCAATTCGGCCACGTCCTGGCGTGGGCGATGGCGGCCGGGTTGCCGATCGTCGCCAGCCGTTGCGGCGCGATCCCGGAAGTGGTCGGCGACGCCGGCCTGCTCTGCGCCGAGAACGCGGCGCCGGAGCTGGCGGCGGCGCTCGAGCGGTTGACCGACGGCGCGACGTGGCGCCAACTGGCGGAAAACGGCCGGCGCCGCGCGGCGGCGCGGTTTACCGATGAAGCCGTGGCGGCGCGGTTGGAACAAGCGCTGCGGCTGGCGTGGGAGAGGAACGATGCCGACTTCGGCCTCTGAAGACCTGATTCGCCGCATCGTCACGCATCGCAACACGCGCGAAGTGATGGGCGCGATGCTGGGCATCGCCCTGGCCTGGATTGTCGGCAAGAGCATCGCCGGCGAAAAATTCGGCTTTCTGATCGCCCTGCTGGGCGCCACCGTTTTCCTGCTGGCCTTCTTCAACCGCCATTCGATCGTCGTGCTTTTCCCGATCGCCATCGCGCTGCCGAACATCGGGCTGGACATCCCCGGCCCCTGGGCCATCACGGTGGAGGACGCCTTCGTCCTGCTGACCTTCAGCGGTTACCTGACGCGTTCGATCATCAACCGGCAGTTCATCATTCCGCGCGACGACCGCATCGCCCTGCCGTTTCTCTTGTTCGTCATGATCGCCATCCTGTGCATCACCAAGGTCGCCTGGGTCAGCCCCAACAACATTTTGTTCAACAGCAAGGAGCTGATGCGGCTGACGATGCTCGCCCTGTTTTACATCATGCTGGTCGACGTGCTCGACAGCCCCGAGCAGATTTTGCGGCTGGTCAAATGGCTGCTGGTCTGGGCGCTGTGGATGGCCGGGATCAGCTACTACATCTACTTCACGCATTCGCCCTTCTGGTATTACATCCTGACGATGAACCCGGCCTACATTTTCCTGCGCACGAAGATCCTGCGCATGATCAGCATCGCCGGATCAACCAGCTACACCGGCATCTACTACGCCTCGATCCTCTCGCTGGCGACCCACTATCTGCCGCTGTTCCGCGACAAGGGCCGCCGGGTCTGGGGCTGGCTGCTGTTGCTGCTGATCCTGTCGTGCATCGTTCTGACCTTCAACCGCGGCACCTGGGTCGGCATTCTTATCGGCCTCTCGGTGCTGTCCATGAAGGGCTACATCAGCCGCCGGCGGGTCGTCGTGATGACGCTGCTGCTGGCGGGCATCACCGTACTGATGACCACCTCGCTGTTCGGCCAGATCGACGTCGAACAGCAAGTCGTCGATTTCGTCCACTACTCGCGCAGCAGCGCGGAATCGCGACTCGTGCGCTGGGTCAGCGCCATCAACGTGATCCTCGAACACCCGCTGATGGGCGTGGGGTACAACAACTACGCCTTCGTTTACGGGCATTACTCGATGTACGAGGGCGTCAGTTCGATGTACGGCAGCCCGCACAACATGTTCGTCGACGTCATCACCGGTACCGGCTTTCTGGGCTTCGGCGTCTTCATGACCCTGATCGTCCGCCTCTGGCGCCAGATGGCGGCCAACCTCCGGGCGGCGCTGACGCCCGACATGGCGCGGCTGTCGCGCGGGATTTTTCTGGCCTACCTGATCTTCCTGGGCAGCGGCCTGTTCGATTCCTTTTTATTCAAGCCGCACCACAGCTCGTACCTGATCGTCGCCATCTGGGCGATGAGTACCGCGATCCACCGCCTGCGCATCGGCTACTACCCCGAACATTCGATCGTCCTGGCCGCCGAGTCGCCGCCGGCCGCCGAGGAGCCGAAGCCGTGAGCGCGGGCTACCGGCTTTTTTCGCTGGCCGGCGCGCTGGCCGGGCCGCGGGTGCGCCGCCGCGCCGCCGGTTTTTCACCCGCCGCGATCCGGCGGATTTGGGTTCATAAGCCCGATCACCTGGGCGACGCCCTGCTGGCCAGGCCGGCGCTGGCCGCACTGCGCGCCGCTTACCCGCAAGCGGAAATCGTTTTCGCCTGCCACCCGCCGGCCGCAGCGCTCCTCGCGGCCGACGTTCTCGGTTATCGCCTCGAGCCCTGGGACAGCCCGTTCCTGGGCGGCGGCGGCAGTTGGCTGAAGTACCGGGCCGCCGTCCGCCGCCGGTCGCCCGATTTGCTGATCAACCTGCGTCATGACGTGCGCGACATTCTGCTGTGCACCGCCTGCCGCCCGCGGTTTCTCGCGACCTACGATCACGAAGGCACCGGTCGGCTGGCGACGCATCCCGGCCGGCCGCCGGAAGAAGCAAAGCCCGAGGCCGACAACCACTTGTCCCTGCTGGCCGAAACGCTGCGGATCGCCCCGGCGACGGTGCCCCCGCTGCCGCTGACCCCGGCCGCCCAGACGGCCGCCGCGGTTTGGGATTCCCTGCCCGGCGACGGGCCGCGGATCGTTTTGCACGCGGCGGCGCGCACGCCCGCCAAGCTGTGGCCGGCTGCCCATTGGCGCGCCCTGCTCGGCCTGCTGGCCGAGCGCACCCGCGCCCGGCTGGCGTTCATCGGCGGCGGCGACGACCGGCCTTTCAATCAAATCATTCTTCACGGCCAGAACGGCCGCGCGGCCGATTGGGCCGGGCGGTTCGACCTCGCCCAGACCGCCGGGATCGTCGCGGCGGCCGATCTGCTGATCGGCGTCGATTCCGGACCGGGCCACCTGGCGAAAGCGGTCGGCACGCCGGTCGTCACGCTGATGAGCGGCACCAACGTGGCGCCGCGGTGGGCGCCCGACCCAGCGCGGGCGCTGGCCCACCCGGTCGCCTGCGCGCCGTGCCGGAAGGAACGTTGCCCGGTCGCCGGCCATCCCTGCCTGCGCGACCTGACGCCCGCCGAGGTGTTGGGGGCGGTGGAACGGTGGTGGCGCACATGAAGACGATCCTGTTCGACGCGACTCCCTTTACTCCCGAGCACCTGACCGGCGCGGGCCGCCTGGTTCAGGAAATGATCCGGCATCTGGCGTCGTGGGACCGCGAATACCGCTATTTGCTGTTCGGCTTCGCGCCGCGGATCTGGGAGCCCGAAACCCTGCCTGGCAATTTCCGGTACGAAACGATCAAGCCCTGGCGCTTTCTGGGGCCGCTGGCGCTGGAAGCCGCGCGCCGGCAACACATCGGGGCGCTGGTTTCGACGCGGCACATCGACCTGGTGCATTGCACGCTCGAAATGACGCCCGTTTACGAGGAAAACACGCCGGTCCTGTTTTCGCTCTACGATCTGGCCCGGCTGTCGCCGCATTTTTTGTATTCCACGCCGCAGAACCTGCGTTCGCTCCTCCGCACCCGGCTGCGTTACCGGTCGGCGAAACGCGCCGATTTCATCCACACCATCAGCCATTACAGCGCCGAGCGGATCGCCGAACTGCTGCGTTTCGACCCGCGGCGTATCCGCGTGATTTATCCGGGCGCGAATCCGCTGTTTTGTCCGGGCGACCCCGATCCGGCGACGCTGGCGCGTCATGGCTTGACGGCCGGCGCGTATTTTCTGTTCGTCGGCCAGTTCGGCCGCCAGAAAAACGAGGACGGCCTGATCAAGGCCTTCTACGAGGCCCGGCGCGCCGACGCGCTGCCCGCCGACTACCAACTGGCGCTGGTCGGCGACGTCACCGCCCTGCGCGAATCAACCCGGCACCTGCTGCATGGCGAAAAGGAGGGGGATCGGGTTAAACTGTTGCCGGGCATCGGCGACGCGGATCTGTTGCACCTGTACCGGGGGGCGACGGCCCTGGTGCTGCCCAGTTTTTACGAAGGTTTCGGCCTGCCCGTTCTGGAGGCGATGTCGTGCGGCGTCCTGCCGATCGTCAGCAACGCGACGAGCCTGCCCGAGGTGGTCGGCGCGGCGGGGCTGATCGTCACGGCGGGCCGGCACGAACAGTTGACCGAGGCGCTGATCCGCGCGGCCACCGACGCCGCCTGGCGGCAACGGCGGCGCGAAGCGATTCTCGCGCAAGCCGCCCGGTTTACCTATGCCGCCATGGCGAAGGAAATGCGGGCGTTGTACGACGAGATGACCCATGACTAGCCGGACCCTGATCGTCAGCCTGCAAGGCATCGGCAACTCGCTGCTGGCCTTGCCGCTGGCCCGCGCCCTGTACGAAAACGGCGAACCGGCCACCCTGCTGACGCTGTCGCCGCGCGCCCTGCCGCTGCTCGAACGCGTCCCCTTTCTCGCCGCCGCGCTGGCCGCGGGCGAAGCCGATTACCAGGGGCTCGCCGGCCGCGCCCGCCTGTGGCGCGAACTCCGGCGCCGGCGTTTCTCGCGCGCGATTTTTTCGTATCCCTCGGGCGCCAACGCCTATCGTTTCATCCGGCTCGCGGGCATCCCCGAACGCCTCGGCCACCGCTACCCGGAAGCCGGCGGCGCCTGGCGCCACCTGACCCTCGCCGTCCCAGCGCCGGCCCGGACCCACGACCTGGATCAAAACCGGCAACTGCTCGCCGCGCTGGGTTTGCCGGCCGCACCGGCCGATTGCTGGCCGGTACTGTCGGTTCCCGACGAGTTGCGCGCCAAGGCCCGCGCCTATCTGGCCGGGCAGGGACTCGATCCCGAGGCGCGCTACCTGGGACTGCACACCGGATGCGACGGCCTGTGGGTCGAGAAGCGTTGGCCGGAAGAACATTTCGCCGTCCTCGCCGAGGAGATTTTTCGGCGCCACGGACTACCGGCGATCGTTTTCGACGGCCCCGCCGAACCCGGCACGGGCCGGCGGGTGGTCCGGCTGGCGAAAACTCCGGTGCACGCGCTGGACGGTTTCGGCGAGCTGACCGACGCCTGGGGTTTGCTGAGCGTTTGCGACCTGTTTGTCGCGAACGATTCGGGGCTGATGAACCTGGCGGCCGCCAGCGGCATCCCGACGGTCGCGGTTTTCGGGCCCAGCGAACCGCACCGGACCCGGCCGTACGGTCCGCGCGGCCGCGCCGTGGTCACCGAACGGACTTGCGCGCCCTGTTACGGCCTGGGGCCGTACCCGGGTTGTCCGCACGCTTACGCTCATTGCCTCGCCGGGTTGCCGCCCGGGCGAGTGCTGGCCGCGGCCGAGGATTTGTTGCGCCGATGAAAATCCTTTACCTCGATCAATATTTTTCCACCCGCGAAGGGATCAGCGGTACGCGCGCCTACGAATTCGCCCGCCGGTGGGTCGCGCAGGGGCACCGGGTGACGGTTCTCACCAGCGCCAGCCGGTACAGCGATCTCGATGGCCGGGCCCAACAGCGTCTCGTCGAACGCCGCGACATCGAAGGCATCCGCGTATTGTGCATCCGCTCCTATTACTCCCAGCAAATGAGCCGCGCGGCCCGCTTGCGCGCGTTTTTCCACTACATGATCTGGGCGGCGTTGATCGGCATTCAGCTTTCCCGCCACGACGTCGTGTTCGCCAGTTCGACGCCGCTGACCATCGGCGTGCCGGCGGTCTGGATCAGCCGCTGGCGCGGCACGCCCTTCGTTTTCGAGGTGCGCGATCTTTGGCCGCAGGCGCCGATCGAAATGGGCTTTTTGCGTAATCCGCTGGCGATCGCCGTCGCGCGCCTCGCCGAACGGCTTTTCTACCGGCTGGCGGCGCGAATCGTCACGCTCAGCCCCGGCATGACCGACGGCGTGGTCCGGGCCGGCGTGTCCGCCGGGAAAATCGTCATGGTCCCCAACGCCTGCGACCCGGATTTGTTCGGCGCCGCCGATCCGGCCGGGGTGCGCGAAAAACTCGGCGTCGCGCCGGACGAGATACTGATCATCCACGCGGGCAACCTCGGGCCGTCCAACGACGGCGACTGGTTGCTGAACCTGGCCGGCGCGCTGGCGCGGACCGAGGCGCGCTATCGCATTCTGCTGCTGGGCGAAGGCAGCGAACGCGAACGCCTGGAACGACGCGCCGCCGAGGAAGGCATCACGAACATCCTGTTCGCCGGGCCCGTCAGCCGTCGCGAAACGGCGCCGTATCTGCACGCCGCCGACTGGGGCATCGTCTCCTTCGCCGACAAGCCGGTACTGGCCACCAACAGCCCGAACAAGTTTTTCGATTACCTCGCCGCCGGGCTGCCCGTGCTGGTCAATACTCCCGGCTGGACCGCCGCGCTCTTGCAGGAAGGCGGCGCCGGTCTCGCCCTGCCGCGCGAAATTAAAAAAGCCGCCGGGCTCGTCGCCGCGACCGACCGCGAGGGCACGCGCCGCGCCGCCATGGCCGCCGCCGCCCGCCGGTTGTCGTCGCGGTTCGCGCGCGACGAACTGGCCGGCACGGTTTTACATACGCTGCGCGACGTCCGCGACCAGCGCCCGTTCGCCCTGGAGCCGCTGTTGAAGCGGGCAACCGACCTGCTGCTGGCCGGCGCGGCAACGGTGGTGCTTTCGCCGTTTCTGCTCGCCGTCGCCGTCGCGATCAAATGGGATTCGCCGGGGCCGGTCTTCTTCCGGCAGGATCGCATCGGGCGGGACGGCCGGCGGTTCCGGTTGTGGAAATTCCGGACCATGGTCGAGGACGCAGCGTCCCTGGGCGACGGGCTCAACGTCGGCGCGCACGATTCGCGGATCACCCGGGTCGGCCGCTTTCTGCGCGAGTGGTCGCTCGACGAGCTGCCGCAACTGTTCAACATGATCCGGGGCGACATGGCGATCGTCGGCCCCCGGCCCGCGCTGGCGGAACACGTCGCGCAGTACGACGAGACACAACGGGAACGCTTGCGCGTACGCCCGGGGCTGACGGGACTGGCCCAGATCAACGGCCGCAACGCCCTGACCTGGGCCGAAAAACTGGCCTTCGACGTGCGCTACGCCCGCGCCTGGTCGTACCTCGGCGATTGGCGCATTATTTTAAAAACCATTCCGGTGGTGCTGCGGCGCGAGGGTTTGTACGAAACCGACGCCGGCAAGCAGGACCGGTTCAACCGGTTTGACGATGGCGACGATCGAACTACTCGGCCTTGACCGGGCCGACCGCTGGCGAAGCCTGCTGGAAGAATCCGGCCTCGGGGACGTTTATCATCATCCGGGCTATTTGGCGGCGCTGGCGGCCAACGGCGACGGCGAACCGCGGCTGTTTTACTTCCGCGACGCCGGCTGCACGGCGCTGCACGTCGCCCTCTGGCGGCCGTTGAGCGCCCTGCCCTTCGCCCATCCCTACGCTGATCGCTTCGACGCCGTCTCACCTTACGGTTACGCCGGCCCGGTGACCGACGCGCCGGCCAGGGCCGCCGATGTCTGGCGCGCCTGGGCCGAAACCGCCCGCGCCAACGGCCTCGTCGCCGAGTTCATCCGCTTTCATCCGTTGCTGCAAAACCACCGCGCGTTCGCCGATCAGATCGAGGTGCTCGCCGCCGGCCGCACGATCTGGATGGACCTGACCGCCCCGATCGAAACCGGCATTTCGAAGTCGCGGTTGCGCGACGCGCGCTGGGCGACGCGGGAAAACGTGCGGGTCGAGTCGTCCGCCCACGACCGCCTGCCGGCCTTTTTCGAAATGTACCAGGCGACCATGCGGCGAAAGGGCGCCGAGGCGTACTATTTTTTCCCGTGGGAATATTTCGCCCGGCTGCGCGACGGGCTGGGCGGCGATTTCTGGCTGATGCGCGCCCATCGCGGCGATCGCGACTGCGCCTACGCCATCTGCCTGCGGCACCGCGACCGCCTGCACTACCACCTGAGCTGTTCGGACGAAGACCTGGCCCAGTATCGCGCGGTCACGCAACTGCTGGTGGAAACGGCCCGGCTGGGCCGCGATGTCGGGCTGACTTCTTTCCACCTGGGCGGCGGCTACCGCGGCGAGGATTCGCTGTTTCAATTCAAGAGCCATTTTTCGCCCCACCAGGCGCCGTTTTTCGTCGGCCGCGCGCGGCATGACCCGGAGGCCATCGCGCACCTGGCCCGGTTGGCGGCGGCGGCGGGCCAGGCGGCGGTCGATCCGAACTTCTTTCCGCCCTACCGGAGCCGGCGATGACGGGCGATATGCGCACCTTTTACGAGAACGAGGCGGAACGCCGCAAATGGGGCGAGGCGCTGGCGGGCGAAGGGCTGTTCCCGACCGAATTGCAACTGGTCCGCGAGGCGTTCGTTCCCGGCGGCCGGGTGCTGGACGTCGGCTGCGGCGGCGGCCGCGAGGCGTTCGGCCTGGCGGCGCTGGGTTTTCAGGTCACCGCGGTGGATTACCTGCCGGCGTTCGTCGCGGCGTGCCGGCAAGGCGCCGCCGCGCGCGGTCTATCGCTGGACGTGCGGCAGGCCGACGCGGCGGAACTGCCGTTCGCGGACGGCGCGTTCGATCACGTGATGATGGTCGGGCAATTGCTCGGCCACGTGCGCCCGCGCGAACGGCGCCGGCAGGTGTTGCGGGAAATCGGCCGGGTGATGCGGCCCGGCACCGCGATCGTCTCGACCAACGCCATTGAACGCCGTCGCTGGTACGGGGCATACTTTTGGCTGCTCAACGGCTGGCGCCGCGTTTACAATCCGCTGGGGCTCGAACCCGACGACGCCTTCGTGCGTCGCATCGGCGGCGAGAAGTCGGCCTCCGGCGAGCGGCCGCTGTTTCATTGGTATCGCACGCCGGAATTCCGGCGCGACGCCGCCGCGGCCGGCTGGCGCGTCGAGCGCTGGCTGCGCCGCTACGAGCAGGAGCGGGCCCTGGCCGACCCCTCGACCAGCGGCGAGACGTTTTACGTGCTACGAAAGGAATAATCCCTTGGACGAAAAATTCATCGATCTGGTTCAGCCTACTCTCGTACCGTGGGAAGAAGTCGAGCCGCTGTTCGCCGCGGTTTGGCGCAGCGGGCGGCTGACGGTCGGGCCGCATACCGAAAAATTCGAACGCGCCGCGTCGGCCCTGATGGGCGTCGAGCACGCTGTGGCGCTCAACAGTTGCACCAGCGGCCTGATGCTGGCCTACCGCGCGCTGGGGCTGACCGGCGAGGTCATCCTGCCCAGCTTCACCTGGACGAGCACCGGCCACGCGTTGATCTGGAACGGCCTGACGCCGGTTTTCGCCGATATCGAAGAAGGAACCTGCACCCTCGACCCGCGCGACGTCGAACGCCGGATCACTCCGGCGACCAGCGCGATCATCGCCACCAACGTCTTCGGCCTTTACCCGGACCTTGATGCCCTGCAACGCGTGGCGGATGCGGCCGGCGTCGTTCTGCTGTGCGACAGCGCGCAAGCCATCGGCGCCACTTATAAGGGACGCCGGGGCGGCGGGCTGTGCCGCGCGGAGATTTTTTCGTTTTCGCCGACCAAGGTGGTGACCGCCGTCGAGGGCGGCCTGCTGACCACCAACGACGCGGAACTCGCCCGCAAGGTGCGCCGGATGCGCGACTACGGCAAAACCGCCGACGGCAGCGACATCGAAAGTTTCGGCCTCTCGGCCCGGATCAGCGAATTTCACAGCATCGTCGGCCTGGCCAATCTGGAGCGGATCGAGACCCTGCTCGCCGCGCGCGAGAAGCTGGTGGCCGCGTATCGGGCCGCCCTCGCCGACGTGCCGGGCCTGACGTTCCAGACCCTTCCCGCCGCTTGCCGCTCGAGCCACAACTACTTCGTCACCTTCCTCGACGCGCGGCAATACGACCGCGACGAGGTCTGGAACGGCATGACCGATGCCAAGGTACACACCAAGCGGTACTTCTATCCGCCGTTGCATTGGCAGGCGGCCTATCACGGGTTCCCGCCGCCATCGCCGCCGCTGACCGTCACGGAACGCGTCTCCGTCAGCGCCCTGGCCCTGCCCCTGTTCTCGCACCTGACCGCCGCCGACGTGGCGGAGGTTTGCGAGCGCTACAAGCAAGTGCTGCGCGCCGCGAAAAAATAGGCCATTTAAGGTTTACAGACGCCGCCGCGGGCGTTTATTCTGATCCTTGGGAGGAGCCGAGGATATGGTGAATCTCATCGATTTGGTCCGCCGACAGTGCATCTACCTCGACCTGGTCGCGGCCGACCAGAATCAAGCGCTGGCCGCCGTCACGCGACGGATGGTCGCCGGCGGCGTGCTGTCGGCCGCCGACCAACCGGAACTGTTGCGCCGGCTGACGGAACGCGAATCGTTGTGCTCCACCGCGGTCGGACACGGCGCGGCGATTCCGCACTGCTACTACGACAAACTGACCACGCCGCTGATCGTCATCGGCCGGTTGTCGTCGCCGATCCACTATTGCAGCCCCGACGAGCGGCAGGTCGATTTGATCTTTTTGCTGCTGGGGCCCGAACGCGTTCCCGCGATGCACATCCAGATTCTAAGCCGGATCGTCCGCCTGCTGAAGGACGAACGCTTCGACGAGGAATTGCGCCGCGCCGACAGCCCGGAAGCCGTGTTGGCGGCCTTGCGGGAAGTGGAGAGCCGCCATCACTGAAGCACGCGCCGGCAAGCATTGCCTGATCATGGTCATCAACGACCAGCAGATGGTGTACGACGTCCTCGCGGCGCTGATGGAGGCGGGCATCACCACCGCGACGCTTATCGAAAGCCAGGGCATGGGCAAAATCGTCGCCGAACAGATGCCGATCTTCGCCGGGTTCCGCAATCTATGGGGCGGCGGCAGCGCTTACAGCACCACCGTTTTCACGGTGGTCGACGACGCGCGACTGCCCGAAGCCGCGGAACTCGTGCGGACCGTGATGTTCGAGGAAGCCGAAAAACCGGGCGGCGTATTTTTTACTTTGCCGGTCGATCATTTTTATGCCCGTCCCGCGTCCGACAAATAGCCCCCGCTTCCGCCGCACCGCCGAGGAGTGAAACGTGCGCCTGATCGCCGCCCTGCTTTTTCTGGGCCTGCTGACCCTGATCGGTTCGCGGTTCGCGACGCGCCGCTGGACGCCGCCCCGGTGGATCAAGCAATTCTTCGACTCGGGCCTGGCGTTCGTCTTTCTCGGTCTGACCGTCGGCCCGGCCGGCCTGAGCATCCTCGACGAAGCGGTCCTCGAACAACTGCGGCCGATCGTGCTGATCTGCCTGGGCTGGATCGGCTTTCTGTTCGGCATCCACCTCGAAGGCAAACGACTGGTGCGGATTCCGGCCCGTCTGTGGCTGGTCATTCTCGGCGAATCGTCGCTGACCCTGCTGCTGGTGCTGACGGCGATGTTCCTTTTCTTTATCCCGACGTTTATTCACGAATCCTTTTACGACCAACGGTGGCCCGCGCTGCTGACCATAGCGGTTTGTGCGGCGGGCACCGCGCCGGGAGCCGTCTTTCTGTTCACTTCGCGCCCCGGATTTCCCCGCCCGCTCGGCCGGGCCCTGCGCCTCGTCGCCACCCTGGACGATCTTCCCGGCCTGTTGGTTTTCGGCCTGCTCTTCGCCTGGTGGCCAACCCGGCCGCTCGGCCCGTTCGAAACGGCCGCCGGATTACTCTGGACGCTGCTTTACCTGCCGCTCGGTCTGTTGTTGGGTTTTCTGTTGAAAAGCACGGCCGCGCTCGCGCGCCGGGAACAGACCCATTTTCTCGCCGTGCTGGGAACGATCGCCTTCGGCGCCGGACTGGCGGCGCGGCTGCAACTCTCGCCGCTCGTGCTGGGCGCGGTCGCCGGCGCCGCCTTCGCCAATACGGCCGGCAAGAAAGAAGCGATTTACGCGTTGCTGGTCAGGTCGGAACATCCGATCTTCGTGCTGTTCATGATCCTGGTCGGTTGCCAGTGGACTTTTGCATCCGGCCATCTGATCGGCCTGACGGCGCTGTACCTGACGGCGCGCCTGCTCGGCAAGGCGCTCGGCGGCGCGGGTGTCGCGTGGGTCATGGCCGCCCCCGAACGGCGGTATTACCTCAGCGGCCTGGGGTTGCTCGGCCAGGGCGGCATGGCCGTCGCGATGGCGATCGATTACGCCCGCGCCTATCCCTCGGCGATTTCGGCGACCCTCGTCACGGTACTGTTGCTCGGCGTTCTGGGCAACGAGCTTTTCGCGTCGCTCGCGACGCTCTTGCCGTTCGGCCGCCAGTCGGATGCTGAAGCGCGGAGCCGTCGATGAACGTCGCCGTCCTGCTCGTCCTGCTCTTTCTGGGTTGGTTCCTCAACCTGATGGCCGCCCGGACACCCGCCGGTTACGGCGATCAGGCCGTGCTGGTGCTCGGTTTCGTCCTGCTCGGCGCCGCCGCCGTCGGGCGGTTGGTGCGCCGTGGCCGCCTGCCGATGATCACCGGTTACCTGCTGGCGGGCCTGGCGTTCGGTCCGCACCTCGCCGGCCGACTTTCGCCGCAGCTCACTCTTTTCACCCCCGAGGTTTTGCAGCAACTGCGGCTGATCGACGACCTGGCTTTGGGTTTGATCGCCTTTACCGCCGGCGGCGAGTTGAAAATGGCGACGCTACGGCCCCGCCTGCGCGCCATCCTGGCCGTGTCCGGCGTCCAGGTTCCTGTCGTCACGCTGGGGGTCGGTCTGGTCGCGTTCGCCCTGGGGCCGCACCTTTCCTTCCTGGCCGGAAAGCCGCCGACATTCTGGCTGGCCGCCGCGATGGTGCTGGGCATTACGGCGCTGGCGCCCTCGCCTGCCACGACGATCGCCGTCATCAACGAAAGCGAGGCGCGCGGGCCGTTCGCCACGGTGGCGATGGGCACCACCGTCACCAACGACGTGCTAAGCCTGCTGCTTTTTTCGGGCAGCCTGATGTTCGTCAACAAACTGTTGCAGCCGGAAACCGCGGTTGACCTGGCCATGCTCGGACTGGTGGTCTGGGAAGTGCTCGGTTCGCTGATCGCCGGCCTGCTCTTGGGTTTGGCCCTGCGCGGGTACATCCGCCACATCGGCCGCGAGTTGCCGCTGTTGATCCTGACGCTGGCTTTCGTTTCGATGCAGGCGGCCGCGGCGCTGCACCTGTCGGGCATCCTGGTCTGTCTGGCCGCCGGGTTTTACGTGGAAAACTTCACCGATCACGGCGAGGCGATGATCGCGGCGGTGGACCGCTACAGCCTGCCGGTATACATCGTTTTTTTCACGCTGGCCGGGGCGAAGATCAATCTGCCGGTTTTGCGGCAGATGTGGGCGGCGACCCTGATCCTGGTGCTGGCGCGCGGGGCGTTCCTCTTCGCCGGGGCCCGCCTGGGCAGCCGTCTGGGCCGGTCCGAGCCGACGGTCCGCCGGGAAATCTGGAAAGTGCTGGTCGGCCAGGCGGGAATTTCCCTCGGCCTGGCGATGATCGTCGGCCGAAGCGTTCCCGAAATCGGCCCGGCGCTGCAAACGCTGCTGGTCGCGCTCATCGCCGTCAACCAGTTGATCGGCCCCATCCTGCTGCGGCAGGCCCTGGCGCGCTCCGGCGAGGCGAAGCCTTAGCCGTCGCTTTGCTTCCCGTCGCCGGTTTGGTACTGTTGGGCAAAACATCAAGTGGGTATGACGTCTCATGATGGGCACACTGTATTCGCTGCCGGGCTGGCTGGGCATCGTGCTGATGATCGTTGCGCTGGTTCACTATTTCCGCACCCGGCCGGAAACCTACTGGTTCTACATCATTCTCTTCCTGGGTCCGCTGGGTTCGCTGGCCTATCTCGTTATTCACCTCGTGTTGCCGCTCGTGGGCACGAGCGGCGGCGCAATTGAAGGCAAATTCGCGCTGACCCTGGAGCAACGCCGGCGCATCCGCGAACTGGAAATCAAGATCGACGAAATGGGCCTGCCGGCCGACCGGGTGGAACTCGGCGAGCTGCTTTACCGGCGCGGCGATTATCCGCGCGCCGAGGCGCTGCTGCGCGAGGCGATCGTCCGGCTGGACGACGAACCCGAGCCGCGCTACTGGCTGGCCCGCACCCTGGAAAAGCGACAGCGGTTTCAGGAAGCGGCGGATCTGCTGGCGCCGCTCATCCGCCGGGATCCGCGTTTGAAGTTCGGCGATGCTTACCTGGCTTATGCCCGGTGCCTGGCCGGGGCGAATCGCGCCCCGGAGGCGTTGGCGGCCTTTCGGGAAGTGTTGAAACAGTCGTCGCTCACCGAGGCGCGCGTGCGCTACGGCCTGTTGCTGGCCGAGACCGGCGATCGCGCGGGCGCGCGCGAGCAACTGGAGACCGCGGTTCGCGAGGCGCGCGGCCTGCCGCGGTTCAACCTGCGCGTGGCGCGGCCGTACGTTCGCCAGGCCCGGCTCTGGCTGGCCGCCAACCGCTAGGCGCGCGCACCGGCCAATTTAGGATTGGTTTGACGATGCGAATCGCCTACGTCGTTCACCAGGATCCGCGCGGCCGTTTCGGCGGCGCGGAGATCTACGCCCGGCACCTGGCCGTCGCGGCCGCCCGGCAGGGACACGAAACACTTGTGCTGACCAGCGCCGCGCCGGGTTCGGGCACGCGCGACGAATCGTCCGACGGCGTCGGCTATCACTTGATGGACACGGCGCCGCCGCGACCACGCTGTTTTTCTTTTCGCGCTTCCTTCGACGATCCGCGGGCGTTCGCCCTGGCCACCCAGCGGCTCCAAGACTTTCGCCCCGAGCATCTGCACGTGCATCATTTTCTGCTGGGAAGCGCGCGGCTGGCGATCTGGGCGGCAACCCGGCGCATTCCGGCCACCGCGACGGTCCATGACTACTGGGCGTTTTGCCATCGCATCACCTGGCAGCTGCCCGGCGGCGCGGATTGCCCGGGGCCGCTCGGCGGCTGGCGTTGCCGCGGCTGCGGGCATCCCGCTTACAACCGCTGGCCCGGCTTGCTGTTGCAGCCCGCGCACATCCTGGGATTTCTTTATCGCAATTCGCTGTTGCGCCAGGCTTATACGGCGATGAGCGGGGTTTTCTGTCCCAGCCGCGCGGTGCTGGAGGCGCATCGCGTCAACGGGTTCGCCCACGCCAAGCTGATTCACCGGCCTTACGGCCTGCCGGCCGCCGAAAAACTGCCGCCGTTCAAACCCGGTACCCCCTTGAGGGTCGGTTACCTCGGCCGCCTGGCCCCCGAAAAGGGAATCGAACTATTGCTCGACGCCGCCCGGCAACGCGCCAGCATTCACCTGTCGATTTTCGGCGCCGGCGATCCGGATTACACCGCCGCCTTGCGCGACCGGGCCGACCTGGCGCGAGTCGATTTCGCGGGGTCATTCGCCCACGAAACCCTGCGCGACGTCTGGCGCCGGATCGATGTGCTGGCCGTACCGAGCGTCTGGCGCGAAAACCAGCCGCTCGTCGCCCTGGAGGCGGCGCAGGCCGGGATCCCGGTGCTGGCGGCCGACCGCGGCGGCCTGGCGGAACTGCCCGAACTGTGCGGCGCGGTTCTCGTGCGCCCCAACTCCGCCGCCGCCTGGGCCGAAGCGCTCGCCGGCCTGGCCGAACGGCCCGCCGAATGGCACCGGCTACGCGACGGCCTGCGCTTCGAGCGGCGAATCGAGGACGACGTGACCGCCCACTTGAACGCGGGAGCGACGCCATGACCGCGTACACCGTGGCCATCCCGGCGCGCGACGCCGCCGCGACGATCGCCGCGGTCGTGCGCGCCGCCGCCGCCCAACAACCCGCCCCCGCGCGAGTGCTCGTCGGCGACGACGGCAGCCGGGACGACACCGCCGAACTGGCGCGGGCCGCCGGCGCGTCCATCATCGCCGCCGGCGGCGGTGGACTGGCCGCCAACCGCAACCGCCTCTGGCGCGCCAGCCAGACCGAAATCGTGATGTTTTTCGACGCCGACGCCGTGCCGCGGCCCGGCTGCGCGGCGGCCCTGCTGGACGGATTCGCGGACGACCGGGTCGGGGCGACCGGCGGACGCTGCGTCGAAGCCGCCGCCGCGACCTTCGCCGACCGCTGGCGGGCGACCCATACGCCGCAATCGCACGGCGACAAGCCGCTCGCCGACGACTGGATGGTGATGGGCCTCTGCGGCGCTTTCCGCCGCGCCGCGCTGGAAGCTGTGGGCGGTTTCGACGAACGATTCGCGACCTGCGGCGAGGACGTGGAAATCTCGTGGCGCCTGCGCCGGGCCGGCTGGCGGCTGTCCTACCGTCCGGACGCGATCGTGGACCACGCGCGGAGCGACGGCCTCGGCGGGTTGTTGCGTCAGGCCTGGCGGCACTCCCGGGAAACGGGCCGCGCCCTGACGGCGCACGGTCAGCCCCTGCAGCCGCTGTTCGCGCTCACCTGGCGGGCGCTGTCGCCGGCGTTGCGGCGGGAAATCCTTCACCTCGACGCGCCGGCCGCCGGCGTGACCGCCGCCAATCTCCTCGTACGGTTGGCGGGCCTGACCGCCGGCGCCGGGCGACAACAATCCGATTGATTGCCGGGCGCTTTCTGCGCTATGAATAATCAACCGCAGGCGCAGGAGGGTAAATTGGTCGGTAAAACAATCGGGATCATCGGCGCGGGCAATATGGGCGAAGTGATGATGCGCGGTCTGCTGACCGCGGACACCGTGGATCGCCCTCACTTGTTGGCTTCGGAAATTCAGGACGACCGGCGCACGTTCATCCAGGAGACGTACGGCATCGAGATGGCCGAAAACAACGCCGAGCTGTCGCGGCGCAGCGATATCGTCGTGCTCGCCATCAAGCCGCAAAACATCGACAAGGTGCTGCTGGAAATCTGCGAGGCGCTCGAAGAGCGGACGCTGCTGATCTCGATCGTCGCGGGCATCACCACCGACTACATCGCCTCGTTTTTCCCCGATCGGGAAATGCACATCATCCGGGTCATGCCCAACGCGCCGTCCCTGGTGCTGGCCGGCGCCAGCGCGCTTTGCCCGGGCCGGCACGCCACCGAGGAAGACCTCGACCTGGCGCAGAAAATTTTCAACACGACCGGCAAATCCGTCATCGTGCAGCCCGAGGAACTGATGGACGTGGTGACCGGCCTTTCGGGATCGGGACCGGCCTTCGTCTTCATGATGATCGAAGCGCTGTCCGACGCGGGCGTGCAACTGGGCTTGTCGCGCAAGATCAGCAACCTACTGGCGGCGCAGACGGTTTACGGCGCCGGTAAAATGTTTCTGGAAACCGGGCGGCATGCCGGCTACCTGCGCGATCTGGTGGCGACGCCGGGCGGCACGACCTTCGCCGGCCTGAAGGTGCTCGAACGCGGAATTTTCCGCAGCACCGTCATGGACGCGGTGGAAGAGGCGGCGAAAAAGAGCGCCGAACTGGGCCGGAAAAAGCTCACCTGACCCCGCCGGCGCCGGGAAACGTCGAAAGGGAATCGCCATGATGGACATTCTGCTGGGGCGGCGCAGCATCCGCAAATATACCCGCCAACCAGTGCCCGACGCCTGGATCCTGGCGCTCCTGCGCGCGGCCATGGCCGCGCCGTCCGCCGGCAATCAACAGCCCTGGGAGTTCGTGGTCATTCGCGATTCGTCGGTGACTAAGCACATCCCTTCCTTCCACCCGCACGCCCAGATGGCCCCGGAAGCGCCGGTGGTGATCGCGGTCTGCGGCAACCTGCACAACGAAAAACACGCCGGCATGTGGGTGCAGGACTGTGCGGCGGCGACCGAGAACCTGCTGCTGGCGGCGCACGCCAAAGGTTTGGGCGCGGTCTGGCTGGGCATCTATCCGCGCGAGTCGCGCCTGGCCGGAATGAAAAAACTGCTGCAACTGCCGGACCACATCGTGCCGTTCGCCGTCATCCCGGTGGGTTTCCCGGGCGAACAGAAACCGCCCGCCGAACGCTTCGACGAAACCAAGATCCACTACAACCGCTGGTAATCGCCGGCCACCGAAAATTCAGCGTCCGCCCGCCGCGGAAAAATCGCGGTAATAGGTCACTTCTTCCGGATGCAGGTCCGCCGACAGGTACGGCGCCATGGCCGGCTGGCCCTTGACGAACAGGCCGAACCACGCGGTCACGTAGGTGTTGACGAGCGACATCGCCAGGTCGTGCTCGATGAAGGTGAATTCCTCGCCGGTATCGAATCGCCTGCTGGTGCCGCAACCGTCGCCCGCGCCGAACAGCGTCGGCACGATCAGGCAGGCGTCGGTGAACGAGTAGTGGCCGCCGTTGACGAAGCCCAGCATGATTTTCGGGCTCGGCCGCTGCGTGTAATTGAACCGGATCAGGAATTCCCAATCGTGCATCGTGTGATCCTCCATCCCGAACATCGTCAGGATGGGCGTTTGAAAATCGTCGGGCAGCAGCGGAATCTGCGGGCCGGCGTAGGCCACGGCGGCGCGGAAGCGCCGGTCCCATTTGACGACCTCCTGCGCGGTGTTCGCGCCGAACGAGTGGCCGAAGACGCCGATCTTGTCCATCGCCAGCCGGCCGGTGAAAAACGAGTCGGGATCGTCGCGGTTCAGCGCGGTGAAGCGATCGACCAGGAAATGGATGTCCTTCTGCCGGTCGAGATACGAAAGCGGCATCCATAGCGGGTTGAAGATGATCAGGTCGTCGGGATAGGTGACGAAAACCGCGTTTTCCACGTGATCCGGCGCGACCACCACGTAACCGTGGCTGGCCAGGTATTCGCACTGCGTGAAATTCTGGAAACGGATCGCCGCGTTGCCGTGCGAGAAAAACAGCACCGGATACGGCGCCCGGTCGGCCCGCAGCGGCGCGTTGCGGGCCGATCCCGTTTCACGCTGCAGGTTGGCCAGTTCATCCGGCGGCACGCCGAGCAGTTCGAAAACGCTGAGGATCAGCTCGTCCCAGCCGTTGAGAAAATTGGCGAGGCTGTCGCGCGGCAGGTTTTCCGCCCAATCCTCGGTCGGGTACCAGACCTCCACCAGCACCGGCCGCCAGGAGCGCAGGTACGGATCCCACCGGTTTTCGTCGATCAACAGCAGCGTACGATTGCCGACCGGGTAAGGTCCCGGCGCGTCGGGGTCGAACGGCTCGGGCGGCGGCGCGACGTAGGTGTCGTCGTCGATCGGGTCGCCCTCGCCGCGGTCGGGGAAATCGTCGTCGAACGGTTCGTCGCCGCCGGCGGCGGCCGGCGTCGTTTCATCGCCGGAAGAATTTTTTTCGCCGGAACAACCCAGGAGGCAAATCAACAGCAGCAAACCGGCAAGCCACCACAGCCGCCACGCCAGACGGTACGGTTTCATGGCCCGGCCCTCCCAAGCCCCTTAGAATCAATTTTCGAAGAAAATGCAAGAGGGGCTCAACCGGGCGGACCCGGCGACCGGCGATGCGACGGAAAACGGATCAGTTGGCTTCGGCGTCCGGACCGGCGACGAATTTTTCGCCGTGCTGTTCCAATTCCTTCTTGCGCTTGGCCAGCACCTCGCGGGCCAGTTGCATGTAGGCCTTGGCGACCTCGGCGTCCGGATCCTGACTGATGATCGGCCGGCCGACGGCGAAGGCGCTGGAGAATTCCTCCATGCGCGGGATGACGTTGCGAAACACCACTTCCTCGGGGAACGAGGCCCAGACCTGCTGGCAGACCTCGCGCGCGATGCGGTAGTTTTCGTCGTACATCGTCATCAGCAAGCCCTCGATGACCAGGTCGGGGTTGATCTGGCGGCGGACCTTGCGGATGATTTTCAGGATTTGGGTCAGGGTTTTGAGCGACAGCGGTTCGCACTGCATCGGCACCAGGACGCTGTCGGTGGCGCTCAGGGCGTAGATCGTCAGATCGCCCATGCCCGGCGGGCAGTCGATGAGAATGAAATCGCAGCTCTTGCGCAGGGCGTTGACGTATTTTTTCAGCAGGGGGGCGCTGCCCTTTTGCCGGACGAATTTTTCGAACTCGTCGGTGAGAGTGCCCTTGCCGTAGGGAATTGCCTTGAGGTAGGGCAGGACGGTGCCGTGAATCACCTCGCCCAGCTTTTTCCGACCGAGAAACACGTCGTAGAGACCGTTTTCCATCTGCTGGCGCGACAAACCCAACCCGAAACTGACGGCATTCTGCTCATCGAGATCGAGAACGAGCGTGCGTTGCTTGAGCGTCGCCAGACTCGCGGCCAGATTGACCGTGGTCGTGGTTTTACCGACGCCGCCTTTTTGACTGGCAATGGCGATCACCTTGCCCATCGAGAACTCCCATAATTTCGCCGGTTGTCGTGCCGCCGCCGGCGAAGCGAATGACTCGCGGACTTCGTTGGCATACTTTTCGAGGGTCTGTCGGTCCTCGCGGTGCCCACGAAAAAAGTTTGGGTAAGCATAACCAGATCGCCGGGCGGAGACAAGAGGCTTTTCACGTCCGGTACCGATCTTCTTCGCCGCCGAGCCGGGCTTTTAAACCCAGGCCGTCCGACCCCGCCGATCCAGCCACGCCTGTAAAATAATGGTCGCCGCGATCTTGTCCCGAACTTCCTTGCGATCCGCCCGCCGCAAATCGGCGGAGAGCAGGACCGATTCGGCCATGACCGTCGACAGCCGCTCGTCCACAAACTCGATCGGCAGGTTCAGCGGTTCCAATAACTTCCCGAAGGCGCGCGCCGCCTCGGCCGCCGGGCCCTCGCTGCCGTCCATGTTGAACGGCAGGCCCAGCACGAGAACGTCGATTTCCCGTTCCGCGACGACTTTCCGGATCGCCTCCAGATCCTTCGCCGGGCCGGAGCGGCGCACCACCGCCAGCGGCTGCGCGGTCAGGCCGAGCGGATCGGACACCGCCAGCCCCAGCCGCACCGAGCCGACGTCGATGGCCAGCGCCCGCACCAACGGCCGTCCGGATTCCGTCATGTCGCCGTGCCGCCTTTCAAAACAGCCGCACGTCGGACGAATCGCCGAGCATGAGGCGAATGGCCCGCGGTTTCAGTTGGCTGGGCGCGACCGTCACGTCGCGGCCGATCAGGCTGTCGCAGATACGGCCGTCAATATCCGACAGGCGGCTGTTTTCCAGAATGATCGAATGCTCGATTTCGCAATGGCGAATGGTGCAATCGTGGTAGACGGCGGTGAACGGCCCGATGTAGCTGTTTTCGACGACCGTATTGCGCCCGATGATCGCCGGCCCGCGAACCGTGGAATTGACGATCCGCGCCCCTGACTGGACGACCACCTTGAATTCCAGCGTGGAATCGACCACTTGCCCGCGCACGTCGGTTTCGAACGAATCGAGCACCATCCGGTTGGCCTCGAGCATGTCCTCGAGCTTGCCGGTATCTTTCCACCAACCGGTCACCATGTGGCTGCGCACCTCCTTGCCGGCGTCGACCAGCCACTGGATGGCGTCGGTGATCTCCAGTTCGCCGCGCGCCGACGGCTTGATGCCGCGCACGGCGTCCCAGATCGCCCGCCGGAACATGTAGACGCCGACGAGCGCGAGGTTGCTTTTGGGCTGGGCCGGTTTTTCCTCGAGCCGGGTCACGCGGCCGTTGGCGTCGAGCATCGCCACGCCGAAGGAACTGGGATTGGGCACGGCGGCCAGCATGATCTGGGCGTCGGCCTGACCATGGCGGAATTCGGCGACCAGTTCCTTGATGCCGTGCAGGATGAGGTTGTCGCCGAGGTACATGACGAACGGCGTGTCGCCGAGAAAATCCCGCGCTTCGAGCACGGCGTGCGCCAGGCCCAGCGGCGCGCTCTGGTGGATGTAGGTCACCTTGACGCCGAAGGCCGAGCCATCGCCCACGGCGGCCTCGATTTCCCGCGCGGTGTCGCCCACGACGATGCCCAGGTCCGTGATGCCCGCGTCGCGGATCGCGCGAATGCCGTAGAACAGCACCGGCTCGTTGGCCACCGGCACCAACTGCTTGGCGCTGGTGTGAGTGATCGGCCGCAGCCGCGTGCCCTTGCCGCCGGAAAGAATCAGCCCCTTCAATTCGCTCATCCGCTTTCCTCCGCCCGGTTCAGGGCACGTAGCGCACCCAGGTGTCCAGGCCTTCGCGCTCGCGCATCGCCGAGGCCATGGCCCGCGCGCCGGCTTCCGTGGCGTACTGGCCGATGCTGACGCGGTACCAGGTGCCGCGCTCGCCGAGGTCGGCTTGCTCGACCGCCGAGACGTTGCCGGAGGAGACCATGCGGTTGTACATCGCCATGGCTTCCTCGCGCGTCGGATACGAGCCGATCTGCACGGTCCAGTAATCGCCGCCCTTCGGGGGCGCGGGGAGCGAGCCGATCGGCACCTGCGCTTTCGTGGGATCGATCGCCGGCGCCAGGTCGGCGGCGGTCGGCGGCGGGGTCATGGTGGGCGGCGGCAATTCGGCCGGCGGCGGGGTGAGCGCCGCGGGAGTCGCCGCGGGCGGCGTCAGCCCGGCGTCGTTGTGCAGCAGCGCATCGATGCCGACGGCGGCGTTGTTACCGGCGGCCAGGTCGACCGGCGCGGGCGTCGGCGACGCGGCCGGCGCGCCGGTTTGCGCCGCCATTTCCAGTTGGCCCATGCCTTTGCCCACGACCACGCCCAGGCTGAACATGATCGCCACGACGAGCAGTTCGCCGGCCAGCAGGTAGGCGATGTGGCGGTTGTCCAGCTTGATCTCGTACTTGGTCCGCAGCTTGCGCAGATCCCTCATGTCGCGCTTTCTCCTTCCTCCCCGGACGGTTCGGCGGCCGGCGCGGGCTCAACCACCGCTTCCGTCAAGCGCCCGTATTGATCGGGTCGCCGGCCCGGCAACAACGGCCAGTCGCGGCGAATGATCGGCACCACCCGCCGATCCACTTCCCACAGCGAAACCCCTTCGGCGTCGGCCGCCGGATCGTCGAGCAGGTCGCCGGTCGGCGTCGCGCACAGCGAACCGCCCGCGAACTCGAAGTCGTTTTCCCGGCCGACGCGACCGACGCGGCAGACCCACAGGCCGTTGGTGAACGCGCCGGCCAGCGCCACGCGCTGCCAGAGGTCGTCGTTGGCGGCCGTGACGGCCATCGGCGCCGCGACGATTTCCGCGCCGGCGAGCGCCAGCAGCCGCAGCCCCTCGGGATACAGCATGTCCCACCCGAGTTGGATGCCGAGCTTGCCCAGCGGCGTCTCGAAAACCGGGAATCCCTTGTCGCCGGGTGCGAAATAATGCCGCTCTTCCCAGCCGGGCAACTGCGGCACGTGAATCTTGCGATATAGGCCCGCGGTCTCACCGTCGTCTTTCAGCAAAACCGCCGAGTTGTAGAGCAGGCCCGACGCCTCGTCCTTCTCGAAAAACGGCACGACCAGATACAGCTTGTGCTCCCGGGCTTTTTCCCGCATCGCCGCGATCAGCGGCCCGTCGCTCGGCTGGGCGAGTTCCTTCGCCTCGTCGCCGAGTTGGTGGACGAACCACGGATAGGCCCACAGTTCCGGCAGAATCGCCAGCTTCGCATGATTGGCGGCCGCGACGGCGATCATCTCGCCCGCGCGGCGCAGATTGCGTTCGCGATCGTCCGAGCCGGCGATCTGGATGCCGGCGACTTTCATTTTCGGCTTCATTGACTTGCGTTGACTCCCTGGATGTTCTGCTTCAACCACGAAACGATTTCCGCGTTGGCCTCGGGTTTCGCCGTCAGAATATTCGTGCCGTGCGCGTCGCCTTGCTCCAGTGTCCGCACGACGGCGCGATCCTTGGCCGCCGCCGCCAGCGCCGCGCATGAATCGAACGAATACCGGTCGCCGCGCGAGGCGTAGAAAAACATTTTACCCGCGAAACGGTTCACGTCCGCGTCGATTTTCACGCTCCGGTAATCGCGGCCCGGACTGAGCAGCACCACCGCGCGGATCGCGCCCGGATGCGCCGCGGCGAATTTCACCGCCAGATTCGCGCCGATGCTCGCGCCAACGATGCCGATGCGCCCGGGATCGACGTTTTTCTCCTTGATCAGGTAGTTGTACGCGGCTTCCACGTCGCGGATCATGCCTTGAAACTCGACGTCCTTGAACTGATGCCAATCGAGCTTCTTCCCGCCGGGGCCTTGAGTGGATTCGCCGTGCCCGCGCAGGTCGATCGCGACCGAACAGAAATTTTCCTTTGCCGCCAGCGCGGAAAAATCGCGCCAGTCGGCCCGCGTCCGGTTCATCATGTGCAAGAGCACCAGGCCGCCGCTGCCGGCCGCGCCGCTGTCGCGATAGGTCGCGGCGACGCGCACGCCGTCGCTGGCGGTCAGGGTAAAATCCCGCGCCGACCCCTCGCCGGCCGCGACGATGCCGGTCAGGGCCGCCGCGAGCGCGACGACCGCGACGATCCAACCCAGCGATTTCATGATCTCCACCCCAAATAGTACGAATGTATTGTTTCTTTTATCAGGGGTGCCTTGGGGACGGCAAGTGGCAGCCGGGCCCCAGGTCGTCGAAAAGCGAAAAAACGCCGGCCCGAAACCCGCTTCAGCGAGTCTCGGACCGGCGCGTTTCAAGCACAAATAGAGAGAACTATTCTTCCAGCGCGGCCTGCGCGGCGGCCAGGCGGGCGATGGGCACGCGCGGCGGCGAGCAGGACACGTAATTCAGGCCGATGCGGTGGCAGAACTTGACGGAACTGGGTTCGCCGCCATGTTCGCCGCAGATGCCGACCTGCAGCTTCGGATTCGTGCCGCGGCCTTCGTCGGTGGCCAGTTTCATCAAGCGGCCGACGCCGTTCTGGTCGACGGCGACGAACGGATCTTCCGGCAGCAGTGCTTTGGCCACGTATTCGGGCAGGAACCGGCCGGCGTCGTCGCGCGACAGGCCGAAGGTGGTCTGGGTCAGGTCGTTGGTGCCGAAGGAGAAGAAGTCGGCGTACTTGGCGATGTCGCCGGCGGTCAGGGCGGCGCGCGGCAGTTCGATCATCGTGCCGATCATGATGTCGAGCTTGACGCCCTTTTTCGTCGTCACCTCGTCGATCACGCCCTGGACCTGTTTGCGCAACAGGTCGAGTTCCTTCCAGTGGCCGACGAGCGGAATCATGATTTCGGGATGGCAGTCGATCTTGGCGCGGGTCTTGACCTCGATGGCCGCCTCGACGACCGCGCGGGCCTGCATCAGGTAGATTTCGGGGAAGGTGACGCCGAGCCGGCAGCCGCGGTGGCCGAGCATCGGGTTGAATTCGTGCAGGCTCTCCACCTTGGCCTTGATCTTGGCCGAGCCGACGCCCATCACCTTGGCGACCTGCGCGATTTCCTTGTCGGTGTGCGGCAGGAATTCGTGCAAGGGCGGATCGAGGAAGCGGATGGTCACCGGGCGCTCGCCCATCGCCTTGAGAATGCCGATGAAGTCCTTGCGCTGATAGGGCAGCAGCTTGGCCAGCGCCTTTTCGCGGCCCTTCAGATCGTCGGACAGGATCATTTCGCGCACCGCCACGATGCGGTCGCCGCCGAAGAACATGTGCTCGGTGCGGCACAGGCCGATGCCCTGCGCGCCGTAAACGACGGCCTCGGCCGCCTGATCCGGCTGGTCGGCGTTGGTCCACACCTGCAGTTTGCGGTATTTGTCGGCCCACTGCATAAGCTGATTGAAAGCTTGATACGTGCGGGCTTTCATCGCCTTGGCCGCCGCGGCGCCCTTGCCGAAGAGGGCCACTTTCACTTCCGACGGGGAGACGTCGATCTTGCCCGCCAACACTTCGCCCGCGGTGCCGTCGATGCTGATGAAATCGCCGGCCTTGAACGTCTTGCCGCCGACCTTCATCTTGCCTTTCTTGTAGTCGATTTCCAGCGCGCCGCAGCCGGCCACGCAGACGCGGCCCATCTGGCGCGCCACCAGCGCGGCGTGGCTGGTCATGCCGCCCTTGGCGGTGAGGATGCCCTTGGCGGCCTGCATGCCCTTGATGTCCTCGGGGCTGGTCTCGATGCGGACCAGGATCGACGGCTCGCCCTTTTCGGCGAAGGCCCGGGCGTCGTCGGCGTGGAACGCGATGCGGCCGGTAGCCGCGCCCGGACCGGCCGGCAGGCCCTTGGCCAGCAAGGCGCCGCCCTTGATCGCCTCGGCTTTTTTCTTGGCGTCGAAGATCGGGGCGAGCAGCTGGTTCAGAGCGTTGGGATCGACCCGCTTCACCGCGGTCTTCTCGTCGATCAGGCCTTCCTTGACCATGTCGACCGCGATGATCGCCGCCGCGAAACCGGTGCGTTTGCCGTTGCGGGTTTGCAGCATCCAGAGCTTGCCGGCCTGGATGGTGAACTCGACGTCCTGCATGTCCTTGTAATGTTTTTCCAGCTTGTTCCGGATGTCGTTGAGCAGGGCGTAGGATTCGGGCATTTCCTTGGCCAGGTTGGCGATCGGCTGCGGTGTGCGGATGCCGGCCACGACGTCCTCGCCCTGGGCATTGCGCAGGTATTCGCCGTAGAAAATGTTGTCGCCGTTCGCCGGGTTGCGGGTGAAGGCGACGCCGGTGGCGCTGTCCTCGCCCATGTTGCCGAACACCATGCTCTGCACGTTGACGGCGGTGCCCCATTCATCGGGGATCTTGTTCATCCGGCGATACACGATGGCGCGGTCGTTGTTCCACGAACCGAAGACGGCGCCGATCGAACCCCAGAGCTGTTCCAGCGGGTCTTCCGGGAAATCCTTCTTCGTGCGCTTCTTGATCGCCGCCTTGAACTTGCCGACCAGCAGCTTGAGATCGTCGACGGTCAGATCGATGTCCAGCTCGATGTGCCGTTTTTCCTTGATTTCGTCGATGATTTCCTCGAACGGATCGACGTCGGTCTTCGAGGTGGGTTTCATTCCCAGCACCACGTCGCCGTACATCTGCACGAACCGGCGGTAGCTGTCCCAGGCGAACCGTTCGTTGTTCGCCTTTTTCGCCAGGCCGGCCACGGTCTTTTCATTGAGACCGAGGTTGAGCACGGTGTCCATCATGCCCGGCATGCTGTCGCGGGCGCCGCTGCGCACGCTGACCAGCAGCGGGTTCACCGGATCACCGAATTTCGCGCCCATGATGGCTTCGATATGGCGCAATCCCGCCAGCACCTGTTCCGTCAATTCGGCCGGGTATGTCTTCTTGTTTTCATAGAAATACGTACAGACTTCCGTGGAAATCGTGAAACCCGCGGGCACCGGCACGCCGATCAGATTCATTTCGGCCAGGTTGGCGCCCTTGCCGCCCAGCAGGGCCTTCATTTTCGCGGCGCCTTCCGCTTTCCCATCGCCGAACGTGAACACGTACTTTGTCGCCATCATTCGCACTCCTTTTCAGCGGTCAATTGTGGCCAAGTCAATAGAAAGTAAGCCGTTTATTGGCCATGTCAACGGTTTCACCCGGTTACGCCTCGCCGCGTCCGGCCCCCGCGTTCCCGGGCGGGATAGAATTATTTTTTCTCCGCGTCCACGCCGCGGGAGATGACTCCGATGCCTTTACGTCCATCCACCAACGCCGTCAAGGGCCCCGACAGCCGAACGTGCCGCAAAAACTCCGTTTCGGCCACCGCCTCGTGCCCGTCCAGCCATTGCCAATCGACGAACCCGGCCGCGCTCGTCGCTTTGTCCGCCCCCGGCGGAATCGTGAAATACCCGACGCCCAGGCTGGTGATATTGTGGAAGAAATGGCTGCCCTGTGAGGGATCGACGGTGAAAGAGGCCGGCGAGGCTTCGATGATGATCTTGGCGTTGGAAATCTGCGACCAGGTGACGGGAATGCCCAGCCAATGATCGCTGCTGCCCCAACGGCCGGGGCCGATCAGGACGTAGCTGCGTTTTTCCTCGTACAGCCGATGGTTCATCGCCCCGACCTGCCGCGCGATTTCGGCGGAGCGGGCCGGATCGAACTCGCCGTGCTTGACGTAAACGATGTCCCGCAGTTCCGGGTAGCTGCCGTGCCCCATCGCCGACAGCGAACGGCAGAGAACCCGATCGCCGTTCATTTCCTCGGTGTCCACCGCCGTCAGTTCCGATTTGGTGACGATCGGCCGCAGTTGCAACGGATACAACGTCGGCGGCCGCGGCACGGCGCCGCGCGGCAACCGGCGGCCGAAGTCGCCCAGGTCGCAGGCGAATTCGACCTCGACGGCGCAACTCATTCCGGCCGAGGTCAGCGCCAGCAATTCGTCGAGCGCCTTGTCGAGCGGAATCGCGCCGTATTTCAGGATGTTGTTGAAGGTCACGACCCAGGGGCCGGCGGCGTCCGGGCCGTCGACAATCGCGTCGACGCCGGGATCGTAATGGCTGGCGACCCGCGCCAGGGTGCCGTCGGCCTCGGCCTCGGAGAGCGGATAGCTGCGGATGTGCCCCAATCCCGTGCCCAGGCCGTCGTCGCTGCCGGCGCTCAGATCGAGGCTGTAAAAGCGGTTTTGCGAATTTTTCAGAAACATCGTCGGCACCGCGAATTGCGGCGTGACCCGGGGATGGCGCGGGCTGAACCGGAACGTGTGGCCGCCCTCGACCACCATCCGCCCCAGGCCGAACGCCAGTTGCGCCACGCCGTCCTCCGCTTTTTGCGGCCCGATCGGATAGTAGTTGTACGACTGCGCCACGCCGGCGAAATGCGGATAGAATCGGCCGCCGTAAGGCTGCCCGACCACCCGCTCGATCACCACCGCCATCTTTTCCTGCTCGATCCGGTGGCCGGTGTTTTCGATGTAGGCCTTGGCGTCGGCGTGGAACGTCGAGGCGTAAACGAGCTTGACGGCGTTGCTCAGTTGCATCAACCGTTTCATGGGATTGGTCGAATTGTTCGCCAGCATGATCGTCTGGTAGATGCCCGCGAAGGGGTGCGACATGTCGTCCTCGAGCAGGCTCGACGACCGCACCGCCAACGGACAATGCAAATGATCCAGAATGATCTGCAGACATTCCATCACCCGCGCCGGCAGCCGCGACTGCAGGAATCGGTGATTGATCTGGGCGTCGTCCTCGCAGGTGAAGGCGAACCGGTGCAGCTCGTTCTCCGCGAGAAACTGGTCGAAATAATCGGTCGCGATGGCGAAGCTTTGCGGAATCTTGGCGGCCATGCCGCCCAACATTCCCCGATACGGGTGGCTGGTCATGAGCAGGTTGATGAAGGCCAACCCGCGCGCCTTGCCGCCCAGCGAGCCCGTGCCGATCCGCTGAAACAGGCTGTCAATGTCGAAGTGGTCGACCGAAAAGTCGGTGATGATGCCCTCGCCCTCGAACCGGCGCAGTTCGCGCAGCGCCTGCAGCACGTGCCCGCGCACGTCCTCGATCGTCTTGAAGTCGCTGACCTTCCGCGGCCGCAGGCGGGCGGCGGTTTCGAATTCGCTGCGGGCCATCAGCCAGTTGGAAATGTGATTGCGCAGCGCGTGGTATTCGAGCGACTCGGCGGGGATGGTCTCGATGATCTGTTCCAGTTCGCGCATGTCGGTGGCGCGGGCGATTTCCTCGCCGTGCGGCAGGCGAAAAACGAAATCGCCGAAGCCCAGGTGATTCTGCAGGAACTGGTTGATTTCGTGCAGCAGCGAGGAGGAATTTTTGTTGAGGAACCGCGCGCCGAGGCGATGGGCCGGCGCGGCGAATTCCTCGTTGGCCGATTGAAAGAGAATCGGCAGGTCCGGCATCCGGCCGCGGACCCATT
This sequence comes from Myxococcales bacterium, assembly GCA_012517325.1. NCBI lineage: Bacteria > Pseudomonadati > Myxococcota > Myxococcia > Myxococcales > Myxococcales bacterium. Next base: position 42,777 of record JAAYVF010000098.1, read on the forward strand.
CGGTCAACCGCAACCCGGCGTCCTTTTCGTGGCGGCCGGCGCGCTCGAATCCGGCGTCGGTGATCAGGGCGATCAGGTTGTCGCGGTATTTTTCGATCAGCTCGATGGCCGATTCGTAGTGGGTGGCGGCCAGCACCTTGGGCCGGGTGCGCATGCGCATCAGCTTTTGCAGTTGGTTAAGGCCCTCGGAAAAAAGGCGCTGCGACTGCTTCATCATTTCCGGGTACAGGTCGGCCAGATATTCGGAAAAGAAGCGGATGGAATCCTCGACCAGCAGAATGACCCGGACGTCGGCGATCTCGATGTCGTGGTCGACGTTCTCGCGGTCCTCGATGTACTTGATGATGGCCAGCAGGATCGCCGCGTTGCCGTTCCAACTGAACACCGCGTCGATGTAAGGCGAATCGTTGAGCGACCGCAGGCTTTCCAATTCGTGGTTGTCGAACGCCAGCACCACCAGCGGTTTGCCCGGACGCAGTTCCTTCACCCGCCGGCCGAATTCCAGCAGATCGGTGTCCGCCAGCCGCGGCATCACCAGCACCAGATCGAAACGCCGTTTTTCGAGCGCCTGGATCGCCTCCTCGCCGGTCCGCACGTGGGTGAACCGCGGCGCGCTGGACAGCGCCAGGGATTTGTATTCGAGAAACACCTGCTCGGTGAGGTGGCCGTCTTCCTGCAGAATGAACGCGTCGTAAAGCGAGGAAACCAGGAGCACCTCGCGGACGCGATGCGGCATCAGGTGATGGTATTGCCGATAACGCAACGAAGCGGTCGGTTGTCCGGCCATCGCCCCTTCCCCCACGTGTTAAAAAGGCGGGAGTATTCTAAAGAGAATACCCCCGCCACGCTATCCCGACCATTGGCTCAGACGACGCCCTGATCCACCATCGAATCGGCCACTTTGATAAAGCCGCCGATATTGGCGCCGTTCACGTAATTGATGAAATCGCCGTCCTTGCCGTAGCGGACGCAATTGGCGTGAATCGCCTTCATGATGCCGTGCAACCGGCTGTCGACTTCTTCGCGCGGCCAGTTGATGCGCATGCTGTTCTGCGACATTTCGAGGCCCGAGGTCGCCACGCCCCCGGCATTGGCGGCCTTGCCGGGGCCGTAAAGGATCTTGCTGTCGAGCCACACCGCGATCGCTTCCTCGGTGGAGGGCATGTTGGCGCCTTCCGCCACGCAGAAGCAGCCGTTCTTCACCAGCAGCTTCGCCTCTTCCTCGGACACTTCGTTTTGCGTCGCGCAAGGCAGCGCGATGTCGCACTGGATGTGCCAGGGGCGTTTACCGGCGAAGTACTCGGCCTTGGTGTACTTCTCGACGTATTCCTTGATGCGGCCGCGGCGGTTGTTCTTGAGGTCCAGCACGAAGGCCAGCTTTTCGCGGTCGATGCCGTCGGGGTCGTAGATCGAGCCGTCGGAATCCGACAGGGTCAGCACCTTGCCGCCCAGGTCGAGGGTTTTCTCGGCGGCGTATTGCGCCACGTTGCCCGAACCGGAAATCGCCACCCGCTTGCCCTTGAAGCTTTCGTTGCGGGTCGCCAGCATTTCCTGGGCGAAGTAGACGCAGCCGTAGCCCGTCGCTTCCGGCCGGATCAGGCTGCCGCCCCAATTGAGGCCCTTGCCGGTCAACACGCCGGAAAATTCGTTGCGCAGCTTCTTGTACATGCCGAACAGGTAACCGATTTCGCGGCCGCCCACGCCGATGTCGCCCGCCGGCACGTCGGTGTCCGGACCGATGTGGCGGAACAGTTCCAGCATGAAGTTCTGGCAGAAGCGCATCACTTCCGCGTCGCTCTTGCCCTTCGGATCGAAATCGCTGCCGCCCTTGCCGCCGCCCATCGGCAGCGTGGTCAGGCTGTTTTTGAAGACCTGCTCGAAGGCCAGGAATTTCAAAATGCCGAGGTTGACGCTCGGGTGGAAGCGCAAGCCACCCTTGTACGGGCCGATCGCGCTGTTCATCTCGATGCGATAACCCTTGTTCACGCGGATGTTGCCCTGATCGTCTGTCCAGGTGACGCGGAATAGGATCACTCGCTCGGGCTCGACAACGCGCTCCAGCAGATTGGCCGCCTGGTATTTCGGATTGGCCTCGATCAACGGCCAGATCGAGTACAGCACCTCGCGAACGGCCTGGTGAAACTCGGGTTCCTTCGGATTCTTCTTGATGACGTACTCGGACATGAATTCATCGACGGAACGATACATGGTCCAGACTCCTTCTGATGTTTTGGCGATTGGCCAGCCGAATATGTTTTCCCTGCACGGGATGGTTGGATAGTCGAGAGGCGGAACTCTTGATTTGCACCAAAACCCCTTGAAAAGTAGGGCGAGACTAGTACTAGTGAAAAAACTTGTCAATAATGATTTGTGTCGGATTGACCAATCTTGAATATTACAACTGAGTGTAGGTTTTTTCCCCTGGAGTCACTTTCACCAGAACCCGCCGGCCGACATCGGTCTGAGCCAAGTAGGAGCCGGCCGGTAGGGTCAATTCCTCTCCGGCACCGAGCACTCTGCCGGCCAGGGTGACCTGGCCGATAAAATCATCGGGGATGCGTATCGTACCCGTTTGCGGTTCCAGCGATTCGCCGGCGTCGACATTACGCGGACGGTCAAACGACCATTTGCGGAAGAGCGGCAGATGGCCGGGGTAAGCCATCAATAATTCATGAGTTTTGCCGTCGAGCGGCCACTTTTTCACCAGGGGCATGAAACCGAGCGGTTCGCTGTCCCAAAATGCCACCGCGCCCGCCGTCTCCGGCTGCAGAACCAGTGTCGCGCCGTTCAAATCGCCGACCGAATGGGGACCGGAGACATGAATCGTCTGGAAATACCGTTCCGCCAGCCAGGAACCCGCCAGCATCATCAGCAGAGTGGCGGTGGCCGCGAAACGCCAGA